>NZ_JBHVPD010000055.1:0-69345 GCF_042887525.1 Kitasatospora sp. NPDC057936 | reverse complement strand
AAAACACCACACTCACAAGCTCGTTGACCTCATGCACACCATGCCAACGACAACCGTCACCCTTCGTTACCACCGAATACGGGCCAGAGCCGTTCTTTGTACAGACCCTCCGCTGAATCCACCTGGCCACCGAGGAGAAGCCGTGTCCGAGCAGTTCATGAACGTCATGCAGACTGCCGCGTATCCGAACGTGTCCGTTGCGTGGGTGTATCGCGAGGCTCACCGTGTGGGGCTGGTCCCTTATCGGTTCAGTGCCGGTCCGAATGCGAAGTTGCAGATCTTCGATGAGATCTGCACCAGCTCTGCACCGCGCTCGCGGGCGCGCAGACCCCGTTCGGGGTCGTCCCCGACCTCGCGACCTACTCCAAGGCTCCTCGTCCAGATCGCCCGCGACCCCAGCATCCCCGTGCTCGACATCGCATCCCGCTGCCTGCTCAAGGTAGACCACAACACCGGCGCGGCTGAGGTGAGAACGGCCCAAGCGGCTCCGCTCGGTCCAGGGAGTTCAGTTGTCGGCCCGCTCCGCAGTGCAGCCGGTGCAGGTCCCAACGAGCTCCACGGTGTGCTGGACGTCGGCGAAGCCGGAGGTTCGGGCGATGTGGTCGGCCCAGGTCTCGACCGGGCCGGCGTCCACCGGGATGCTGATCCCGCACTGGCGGCAGAGCAGGTAGTGGCGGTGATCGTCGTCGTGACGGTAGCGGAAGAGGCGCTCGCCATTGGCGTCGCGGACCACGTCGGCGCGGCCGACCGCGGCGAGTGCCGTGAGGGTGCGGTAGACGGTGCTCAGACCCACGCGCGAACCGGCCGCGAGCAGCCCGACGTGGAGCAGCTGGGCGCTGATGAACTCCTGGCAATCGGCCAGGGCTTGCAGGACTTCGGTGCGCTGCGCAGTCGGCCTCCCGATCAGTCCGACCTCACCCGTTGGCGCCGGCGGCCGAGCGGCGTCGGCGGTGCGGCCGCCGGGACTGGCGGCGGCGTTGACCGCCCTGCGGTCGAACACCGCCGCCAGGGCGGAGAGCCGTGCGTCGTTCCTGTTGTTCCCCCGTTGCGGCATGGTGGTCAGGCCGCTGCTGGGCGGGCCGTGCGACGGGGTCGGATCAGGAAGGTCGCGGCGTAGACCGCGCCGGCTGTGGCCATGATGGCGAAGCTCGGCGGGAGTTTGGGGGCTTCGGCGCTGAGCAGCAAGCCGCCCCACATCTCGGCGACCGCGAGCCCGGCTGACAGTGCGAGGGCGTGGAAGGGGCGGTCGGTGAGGCGGATCGCCGCGCCGGCCGGGGCGGCGAGGAGGCCGAGCAGCAGCAGGGAGCCGACCGCCTGGGTGGCTTCGGCGGCGGTGGCGCCGACCAGGGCGACGAAGCCGAAGCCGAGCAGCCGTACGGGCACGCCGCGGGCGGCTGCGACGGCCTCGTCCAGGGTGGCGAAGAGCAGCGGGCGGGCGATCAGCAGCAGCACGACGCTGATCGCGGCGGCGATCAGGACGGCGAGCTGGGTCTGGCTTGTACTCAGGCCGAAGATCGAGCCGAACAGGACGGTCGTTCCGGCGCCGCCCTGCGCTCCGCTGCGGGAGGTGGTGTAGATGGTGAGGAAGAAGGCGCCGAGGCCCAGGATCCAGGCGAAGACGCTGCCGATCGCCACGTCGTCCGGACGGCCCCGGCGGCCGATGCCGGCCATGAGCAGGCCGACGCCGACGGTGGCGGTGAAGAGCCCGAGCCGCAGGTCGTAGCCGCCGGCCATGGCGGCCATCGCGCCGGTGAACGCGACGTGGCTCAGTGCGTCGCCGGTGAAGATCTGGGCGCGCAGGACGAGGAAGTAGCCGACCAGACCGGCCGCGAGCGCGATCGCGGTACCGGCGAGCAGCGCGTGCTGGAAGAAGGGCTGGGTGAGCACGTTCATGCCGTACCTCCGATCGAGAGCGGTGTCCGGCCGCGGGGCCGGGACCGGCCGAGCGCCTCGTGCAGGGCGCGGCCGAGGTGGGCCAGGACGTAGCCGGTGAAGGCGATGGTGGTCACGAAGAAGCCGAGCGGGTAGGGCTGGTAGTAGGCGGCGATCAACCCGAGCCAGCAGGAGGCGAATCCGATCAGCACGGCGAGCGCCAGGCTGCGGCCTGGTCGGGAGGTGAGCTGCTGGGCGGTGGCGGCGGGTATCACCATCAGCGCGAAGACCAGAAGCGTGCCGGTGATCTGGCTGGCTTCGGCGGTCGCCGCCCCGAGGAGGACCAGGAACAGGGTGGACAGCAGGCGTACGGGTACCCCGCGTCCGGCGGCGACTTCGGGGTCGACGGTGGCGAAGAGCAGCGGGCGCCCGATCACCGCCAGGACGGCGAGGACGATCGCGCCGACGATCGCCAGCAGCGTCACCTGGCCGGTGGTGATGCCGAGGAAGCTGCCGAAGAGCAGTGCGGTGGGCCCTTCCAGGAGTCCCTTGTACAGGCTGATGAACAGGTAGCCGCAGGCGAGTGCGAAGGCCTGCACGGTCCCGGTGACGGCGGACTCCTCCGCGCCCGTGTCGCGGCCCGTGCGCCCGAGTGCGGCGATCACCAGGGCGGCGGCGACGCAGAAGCCGAAATAGCCCAGGCTGGTGCTCACGCCGAGCAGGATCGCCAGTGAGGCGCCGGGGAAGGCGGCGACGGACAGGGTGTGTCCGGCGAAGGTCTGCCGCCGCAGCACCATGAACCAGCCCACCACCGCGCAGACCACGGAGACGATCGCGCCGGCACGGAAGGCGTTGACCATGAACGGGTACGCCCACATCTCCTGGAAGTCGGCGAGGAGGTTCCAGGAGAAGGCGGGCGATGAGGAGTCAGCCAGAAACATGGCCGCCTCCCGTGCCGGGCCCGGAGTGCCGGTCGCTGTGCAGCGCCGGCGCCTCGGGCTGGCCGACGACCACCAACCGCCCGTCCGAGGTGCGCAACACCTCGATGGGCGTGCGGTAGAGGCGGGTCAACGTCTCGGAGGTGATCACCTCGGCGGGCGTGCCGGCGACGGCGCCACCCTCCGCGATGTACACGACCCGGTCCAGGTGGTGGAGGATCGGGTTGACGTCGTGGGCGACCATCACCACGGACACGCCCTCCTGGTGGCAGATCCGGCCGAGGAGCGCGGCGATGGCACTCTGGTTGGGCAGGTCGAGGCTGTCCAGCGGCTCGTCCAGGAGCAGCAGTCGCGGGCGCCGTATCAGCGCCTGGGCGATCAGCAGCCGCTGCTGCTCGCCACCCGAGCACTGCCCGATCGGCCGGTGCGCGTACGCGCTCGCGCCGACCAGCTCGACGACCTCTGCGACGCGGTCGCGGGCAGCCCTGCGCTTGGCCCGGCCCAGGCCCGGGACGGGGATCCCCCACTGATCCCCGTCCAGACCCATCCGCACCACGTCCACCCCGCGGATGCGCACGCTCGCGTCGAAGCTCCGCCGCTGCGGCAGGTACCCCACGGCCGAGCTGCGCGCGCCGGGCGTGCCGCCGAGCACCCGTACCTCGCCGGCCGCCGCCGGAAGGATCCCCAGCAGGACCTTGACCAGGGTGGACTTGCCCACCCCGTTGGGGCCGAGGACGGCGGTGAACTCCCCGGCCCCCACGGTCAGATCGACACCCGACCACAGGGTCCGCCCGCCCACCCGCACCGCCGCACCGCTCAGCGACAGTACCGGCTCACCGGTCGGCTGCCGGGGCTCGGAGAGCGGGTCGGTGCGCTCCATGTCCGTACGGACCTTCTCGATCGGGTGGATGCTCACTTGCCCGTCGCCTGCTTCAGCGCGTCAGCGATGCCCTGCAGCTGCTGGGTCTGCCAGTCCTGGAAGGTGGCGTTCGCGGGGGCGAGGGTCTCCGTGACCTGGGCCACCGGGATGCCCTGCTTCTTGGCCGCGTCGACCTGGGCCACCACGTCGGGGTTGGAGTTCTGGCTGTTGTACACATAGATCTTGATCTGCTTGCCGGAGATCTGCTGGTCGATGGTCGCCTTGTCGGCGGCGGTCGGGTCGGTGCCCTCACTCTCCGCGTCGAGGAAGGTCTCCGGGGTGAGCATCTTCAGGCCCACGCTATCGGCGAGCGGGGTGACGATCGACTCGGAGGCGCCGATCGGGGTGTCCGCGTACTTCGCCTTGATGTCGGTCTCCAGCTGGTTGTACTTGGCCAGAGTCTGGCTTTCGAAGGTCTGCTTCTGGCTGTCGAAGTAGGCCGCGTCGGCCGGATCCATCTTCTTGTAGTCGGCGGTGATCTGGTCGATCACCTTGTAGACGCTGTCGTGCGAGTACCACTGGTGCGGGTTGTCGCCCTCCTTCTTCCCCACCAGGTCACCGACCTTCAGCGCCGTCCGGTTCGGTCCCGGGTTCGCGGCGAGGAGCTTGTCCGACCACGCGTCGTAGCCGATCCCGTTGGTGATCACGTAGTCCGCGCCCGCGATGGTCCGCCCGTCGGCGGCGGTCGGCTCGTAGGAGTGCGGGTCGGTGTCCGGGTTGGTGATGATGCTGGTCACCTCGACGTGGTCACCGCCGAGCTGGGTGGCGATGCTGCCCCAGAAGTTCTCCGCCGCCACCACCTGGATGGTCTTGGAGCCGGCCGTGCTGGACAGACTCGTCTTCGCCGGCGAGGAGGTCGAGCAGGCGCTGGTGGTCGCGAGGGCGGCGACGGCGGCGGCGCTCAGGAGGAGGCGGGCGGGGTGTCTGCGGACGGAGCGGCGCAGGACGACGCGCATGGCGTGGGTACTCCTTGAGGCTGTTACTCATCACGAGCGTGCGGACCCCCTGGGGAAGGGCCCGTCTCCCGTCTCGGCTGGACGCCTCCCACGCTAGTCGGAAACGATTTTCAGAACCAGGCCGTTTTACTTTGAGATGAAAATCATTGCCGAACTTTGACTGGCCCTCACGCATAGTTCATAGATCTATGAATTCAGAGATACATGAACTACCGTGGGGCGCATGCTGACTCTCGCCGCCGACGTCGACGTGCTGGTGCGGTTCGGCCGCGCGCTCGCCGACCCGATCCGCTGCCGCCTCCTGCTCACCCTGCGCGATGCCCCGGCACACCCCGCCGACCTGGCCGAGGCGCTGGGGATCTCCCGGACACGACTCTCGAACCACCTGGCCTGCCTACGCGACTGCGGCCTGGTGGTAGCCGTCCCGCTAGGACGCCGCATCCGGTACGAGCTCGCCGACCCCCGGCTCGGCCACGCCCTGGACGACCTTCGCACCGCCGTCGTCACCGTCGACCAAGCCCGCAGCTGCCCGGACGCCGACGACCAGGAATGCTGCTGATGCCACCCGCAGCTCGGAGCAACGCCCTGGCCCGCCGGATACGACTGCTGGCCGCCGCCACCATCGCCTACAACGTCGTCGGGGCCGTCGCCGCCATCACCGCAGGCAGCCTGGCCTCCTCTGCCGCACTGGTCGGCTTCGGCCTGGACTCCCTGGTCGAGGTGTCCTCCGCTGCCGCCCTGGCCTGGCAGTTCTCCGCCCGTGAGCACGCCGTGCGCGAAGCACGGGAGCACATCACGTTGCGGATGATCTCGCTGTCGTTCTTCGCGCTGGCCGCCTATGTGAGCATTGACGCCGTCCTCACGCTCTACGGCGGCAGTCACCCGCAGCACTCGCTGCCGGGGGTCGTGCTGGCCGCCGTGTCCTTGGCCGTCATGCCGGTCCTCTCCGCCGCCCAGCGCCGCGCCGGACGTGAACTCGGCTCGGCCTCGGCGGTCGCCGACTCCAAACAGACGCTGCTCTGCACCTACCTCTCGGCGGTCCTGCTTGCCGGCCTGCTCGCCAACGCCACCCTCGGCTGGTCCTGGGCCGACCCGGTCGCCGCCCTGGCGATCGCCGCGATCGCGGTCAAGGAGGGTCGGCAGGCTTGGCGCGGCGAAGCCTGCTGCCCTCCCCCTGCCGCCGAGGCCGACCCGGGCGACTGCACCTGCGACTGCACCAGTGCTTGTGCCTGCTGATGTGCGATCGACTCGCCCCGACCGCCACCCGAGCGAAACTGCCCGCGCTCGACACAACCAGCTGGCGATCATCCCCAGCCGGCCCACGCCTACCGCGACGCGCTTCCCAACTCTCCAGCCGTGAACCCGCGGCGCGATGTGGTCGTCGGCGATCCATGGTGATCGGCACCACCGGCACTCAGCACGTGCCATCGCGTCAAGCAAGTCGCAGGTGTTCGATGTGGGCGAAGGCTTGGTCGAGGAGGGCCGCCACATGGTGGTCGTAGAGGTCGTAGACAACGGTGCGACCCTGGCGCTGGCGGGTGACCAGGCCGAGGGTCCACAGCAGGCGCAGTTGGTGGGAGCAGGCGGACTGCTCCATGCCGACGGCGGCGGCCAGTTCGGTTGACGGGCAAGCACCTTGTCGCAGGCGGGCGAGGATCAGCAGCCGTGAGGGGGCGGCGAGGGCTTGCAGGGTGGCCGCGAGTTGCTCGGCGGTTCGCAGGTCCAGGAGGGCCGGGGTGGTGACCGCGGTGTCGGGTGCGTGCCCCATGGCCGGTCCTTCCGTGCGCAGTGGTGGGTTGCCCGCCTGGTCGGACGCGGGTGGTGGGCAACCGGGAGCCGTCACCGGCGGGTGCGTGCCTGGTCGCCGCTGTGGGGCGGCGCGATGCGCTGAAGGTCCAGGGTGGCGGGGAGTTCGGCGATGCCGGGGCCGCCGGCGAGTGCGTACCAGGTGATCAGGTCGAGGCTGTCGTCGTCGAGTGCCCAGCCGAACCAGACCGGTCGGCCGCCTTGGGCACGGCCTCGGGCGGAGGGCTGGACGACGATGACGTTCGACTGTGCGCAGGCGTCCAGGCAGTCCGTGGTGCGCACGAGCAACCCGCCGTGCGTGGCTGCGGCGGCGACCGCGTGCAGGCGGGCGAGTTGACCGGAGTGGTCGGTGTCGGGGTGCTTGGCGGCACTGCCGCAGCAGCAGCCCCGGCAGACGACCAGTGTGCAGGGCCGTCCGCCGGGTCGCATCGTCACCGGGCCAGGACGTCCTGCAGCGGCCACGCCTCGACCCGCCCCTCGTAGTCGGCGATCACCAGGGTGCGCGGGTCGGCCCAGGCCAGCGCGGTGACCGGCTCGGGCAGTTCCCGCAGCCATGCGGGCTTGACTCGGGCGCCGGGGCGGCCGGAGTCGGCGCGCCAGAAGGCGACGATGCCCTCGGCGCCCGCGCTGGCGAGGACGGCCGAGCCGCCGGGGCGCCAGGCCAGGGCGGTGATGGTCTCGTGGGCGCGCAGCGAGCGCGGGCTGGTGCCGGCGGGTCCCTTGCCGGAGAAGTCCCAGACGGTGATGTCGGGGGCGCCGTCGGAGGCCAGCCAGCGGCCGGTGTCGTCGAAGGCGAGGCGGGCGATCTTCTCGGGGTAGCCCTGCATGGTGAGGTCGTCGCCGATGGGGGCACCCCCGGCCGAAGGCTGGGGGAGGGTGCGCCAGATGTGGATGCTGGAGTCCTGGTTGCCGGTGCAGATCCATCGGCCGTTGGGGTTGAGCGCGATGGCGAGGTGCGAGCCGAGGTACCTGTACTCGGTGACCGGCTTGTCGGTGTGCCGTTCGTGGCAGCGCACGCCGCCGTAGGCGGAGCTGGCGAGGCGTCGGCCCTCGCGTAGCCAGGCGAGGTCGGTGACGGTGCTGGGGGCCGGGTCGGTGGTCCACTGCTGGGTGCCGTCCGGGTCCAGGACCAGGGCGCGGCGCCCGGAGGCGACGGCGACCCGGTCGGGAGCGGGCCACCGTACGGCGCTGGACCAGGATCCGGTCTGCTCGGCCAGGACGCGCCCGTCGGCGCGGCGCCAGAGCGCGTGGCCAGTGGGGCCGGACAGTGCGAGGTGGGCGGCGTCCGGGGAGAAGGCCGCGGCGAGCAGTCCGCCGGGCAGCGTGACGGTGCCCACCGGGGTGCCGGTTGCGGCCTCCAGGATCCACGCGGTGCCGCCCGCGCCCGCGATCGCGACCAGGCCGGCGGCGGTGGCGACGGCGATCGGCGCGTCGTCGACGGCGGTGGTCCAGGCGGGGGCGGTGGTGGCGCTCGTCATGCGCGGTCTCCTGCACGGGAGTTGGCCGCGAGGCAGTTGGCGAAGTCCTCGTTGAGCTGCTCGCGGTCGAGGTTGCGGCCGATGAAGACCAGGCGGTTGCGGCGAGTCTCGCCGTCCCGCCACGGGCGCCCGTTCTCGCCCTCCAGCAGCATGTGGACGCCCTGGAAGACGTACTGCCGCTCCGAGCCGGCGATGGCGAGGATGCCCTTGGAGCGGAAGATGTCGGCGCCCTTGGTGCGCAGCAGGTGGCCGAGCCAGCGGTTGAGGCGGTCCTGGTCTAGGTCGCCGGAAAGGTCGATGCCGACGGAGGTGACGGTGGTGTCGTGCTGGTGCTCGGTCTCGGTGAGGAAGGCCGGCTCGCCTTCCAGTACCCGGTCGAGGTCGAAGGCGTGGACGTCCAGGACCTTGTCCAGCTCGACCTTGGCGTGCTGGGCGCGGATGATCTCGACCGGGGTGTTGATCGCGCGGATCCGTGCGGTGACCTCGGTGAGGTGTTCTTCGCTGACCAGGTCGGTCTTGTTGAGGACGATCTTGTCCGCGAAGGCGACCTGCTCGACCGCCTCGTTCTCGACGCCCTCGGGCTTGACCTCGTCGAGGTGGTCGAGGACGTGCGCGGCGTCGACCAGGGTGACGATCGCGTCCAGGCGCAGCTGGGAGGAGATCTCGTCGTCCATGAAGAAGGTCTGGGCGACGGGGGCCGGGTCGGCCAGGCCGGTGGTCTCGATGATGATGCGGTCGAACGTGTCGCGGCGGCGCATCAGCGCACCGAGGATACGGATCAGGTCTCCTCGGACGGTGCAGCAGATGCAGCCGTTGTTCATCTCGAAGATCTCTTCTTCGGCGTCGAGCACGAGGGCGTCGTCGACACCGACCTCGCCGAACTCGTTCTCGATGACGGCGATGCGCAGGCCGTGCTGCTCGGTGAGGATGCGGTTGAGCAGGGTGGTCTTGCCGGAGCCCAGGAAGCCGGTCAGGACGGTGACGGGGACACGGGTGTCGACCTGGTCCGTGGGCTCGTCGATCGTCGTGGCTGGGTTGCTCACGGTCGTTCTCCTTCGGAGGTCGTCGGGGGCTCGGCGAGGGCGGCTGCGAGCAGGTCGGGCGTGATCTCGTCGACGGGGTGGTGGAGTGTCCAGCGCCGGGTGCCGCCGGCGGGTGGGAGCACGGCGGCGACGGTCTCCACGGGCGGGCAGCCGGGTTCGGTGCAGTCGAGCTGCCGGATCAGGACGATGTCCTCGTCCGTCAGGGCGAGGAGTTGGCGGGCGTGGTTCTTGAGCACGGTCAGCTGGGCAGCCTGGCGCGGGGATGCCGGCCTGGGCATGGCGTCTCAGGCCCCGGGAGTCAGCAGGCCACGCTCGTAGGCGCGGACCAGGTTGCGTGGCACGAGGTGCTCGCGGCCGTCGATGGTGATCGGCACCAGCTGCGGCGTGGTCGCCTTCCAGTTGGCGCGGCGGTGCCGGGTGTTGCTGCGGGACGTCTTGCGCTTGGGGACGGCCATGCCGGGTTCCTCCTGCTATGCGTGGGTGTGGTCGTGGTCTTGCTGGAGCTCGTACTCGTCCCACGCCGGGAACGGGTCCTCGAACGCCGTCCAGGCGCGTGGCCCGGCCGTGTGTTCGGCGTCGTCCAGCAGGCAGTGGGCGAGTGCGGCGCGCAGCTCGTCCTTGCGTAGGCCGGTGCCGATGAAGACCAGCTCCTGGCCGCTGTGCACCTGCTCGTCGCCGAGGCCGGTCAGCGCCGTGGCATCGGTCAGCGTGACCAGGTCCGTCGCCGGGCTCGTGGTCGGGCGCATGCCGGAGGGTTCGAAGCGGGCAACCGAGCCCGCCTGCGACCACAGGCCGGTGACGGCCGGCCGGGAGGCGAGCCAGAAGTAGCCCTTCGAGCGCAGGACGGTGCCGAACTCCCCCGCATCGAGCCGGCGGCTCACCAACTCCCAGAGCCGGCCGGGGTGGAAGGGCCGTTCGGCGCGGAAGACCAGGCTGGTGATGCCGTACTCCTCGGTCTCCGGCACGTGGTCGCCGTTGAGCTCGGCGACCCAGCCGGGGGCCTCCTGGGCCTTGGTCAGATCGAATAGGCCGGTGCCTAGGAGTTCGGCGGGCGGGACCTTGCCGCCGGTCGCGCGGACGATCCTGGCCGCGGGGTTGAGGCGGCTGAGTGCGGCGGCGAGCCGGTCGGCCTCCTCGGCCGTGACCAGGTCGGTCTTGTTCAGGACCAGGACGTCGGCGAACTCGACCTGGTCCATCAACAGGTCACTGACGGTGCGTTCGTCGTCCTCGTACTGGTCGAGGCCGCGGGCCGTCAGCTCGTCGCCGCCGCGCAGTTCGGGCAGGAAGTTCGCGGCATCGACCACGGTGACCATGGTGTCCAGGCGGGCCACGTCGCCCAGGGTCGCGCCGTCGTCGCGGGCGAAGGCGAAGGTGGCCGCGACGGGCATCGGCTCGGAGATGCCGCTGGACTCGATCAGCAGGTAGTCGAAGCGCCCGGCCCGGGCCAGGCGGTCGACCTCCTCCAGCAGGTCGTCGCGCAGGGTGCAGCAGATGCAGCCGTTGGTCATCTCGACCAGGCGTTCCTCGGTCCGGGAGAGGGCGCCGCCGCCCTCGCGGACCAGGGCGGCGTCGATGTTGATCTCGCTCATGTCGTTGACGATGACCGCGACCCGCAGGCCTTCCCGGTTGTTCAGCAGGTGGTTGAGCAGCGTGGTCTTGCCCGCACCGAGGAATCCGGACAGCACGGTGACCGGGAGGCGGCCGCTCACCGGCCCGCCTTCGCGGCGGTCGGGCCACCGGAGACGTGCGGCAGCAGCGCCGTCTCGCGGGCGTTCTTGACGGCCCGCGCCATCGCCTTCTGCTGCTGGACGGTGAGGCCGGTGACCCGACGGCTGCGGATCTTGCCGCGGTCGGAGATGAACTTCCGCAGGAGGTCGGTGTCCTTGTAGTCGATGTAGGTGATGCGGGCTTCGTGCAGCGGCTTGCGGTCCCTGCGCGCGGGAGCGATCTTGATCACGTCTTTCCTTGCTTCCGGCTGAAGTTGACGGCAGGTCAGGAGACCGGCTCGAGCAGTTCATTAAAGGCGTCTGGCAGGGCTTTCCAGCCCGGTTCGCCGGCCGCGAGTTCGGCGTCGGTGAGCAGGCAGGAGTCGAGAAGCTCGGTGATCCCGTCCACGTCCAAGCCTTCGGCGGTGAAGCACAGTTGCTGCACCCGGTCGCCGTGGACGGCGTCCCAGTCGAGCGCCGCGGCGGCCCGTCGGGCGGGCGGGTAGAGCTCCCAGGCCGCGTCCGGCAGCGTGGCCAGCCACGGACCGCACTCCTCCACCGCCAGGTTGGCCCCCGCCGCGTCCCAGGCGAGCATCAGGTCGGGGCGGTTGGCGAGCCAGAACCGCCCCCGGCTGCGCTGCGCGGCCGGGACCAGCTGGTCGAGTGCGTCATACAGGCGCTCGGGATGCAGCGGCCGACGCCGCTCCCAGACCAGCGTGGCCACCCCCGCTTCGTCGGCTTCCTGCGGCAGCAGGGCCAGTGCCGGGTTCACCCGGTCGCGGGCGGCCGCCACGTCGAATCCCCCGAGCGCCGCACGAACCAGAGCTCCGGTTCCCAGACGCACCGCACGGGCGGTCGGGTGGAGCTGCCGCAGCATCGCGATGCCCGCATGCAACTCCGCCGTCCCGGCGGCCTGCTCGGCGCGGGAGACGGCCAGCGCGTCGGCGTACTCGATCTGGTGGGCGAGCGCCTCCGCCACCGTGCGGTCATCGTCGCCACAGGTGTGCAGATGATGCTCGAAGAGCTGGTCCGAGACCGACAGTTCCGGGACGACCCGGAGCGGGTCGACGGCCGTGACCACGCCGACCACGTCCACCACCTCGTGCATGCACCGGTCGTCGGCCTCACCGCCCGCTATCACCTCGACCAGCGGGTGCGGGTCGCTGCCGCCCCACAGCTCCACCACCGCGAGGCGATGCCTCCCGGCATCGGCGATCTTCAGCAGTTCGGGCAGCAGGTCCTCCCGCAGCGCGCAGCACGGGCAGTCGTTGGTGAGCGGCACGTGGGCCTCGCCCAGCGGACCGGATGCGTCCCAGGCCCTTCGGCTCACCCTGCCCTTGCCGGCTGCGGTCAGGTCGTGGTGCAGGACCACCGCCCCCTCGCAGCCGGCGAGCAGCTCCAGGACGGCCTGACGCCGCTCGGCCTCGTGCAGGCCGGCGACCACCACCACGGGCAGCAGGCTCTGTTGGGACACGGGTCTTCCTTTCTCAGTCACTGCACCGGCGTTGGCCGGCGGAGCAGGTTGGGGGTCGCGCCCCGGACGGCGCGACCCGGGAGAGTCCGCGCGGCACGGGGCGCGACCAGTTCACGCGGTGCGCTACCAGCTGGCCTTGCGCACACCGGGCAGGAATCCGGCGTGGGCCTGCTGACGTACACCGATGCGGGAGAGCCCGAAGGCCCGCAGGTAGCCGCGCGGGCGGCCGTCGACCGCGTCGCGGTTGCGGACCCGGGTGGCGCTGGCGTCGCGCGGCTGGCGCTGCAACTCGGCCTGCGCGGCCAGGCGGTCCTCGGGTGCGGTCGCCGGGGAGGCGATCAGGCGCTTGAGCTCGGCCCTGCGCTCGGCGTACCGGGCGACAACGGCTCGGCGCTGCTCGTTCTTGGCGATCTTGCTGCGCTTGGCCATCAGACCTTCTCTCCCCGGGCACGCACGACGGCGACGGCCCTCTCGATGCCGAGCTTGTCGACGGTCTTGATGCCCTTGGCGCTCAGCGTCAGGCGGACGAACCGGCCCTCGCTCGGCAGCCAGTAGCGCTTGGTCTGGGCGTTGGGGTCGAAGCGGCGCCGGGTGCGGCGGTGCGAGTGGGAGATGGCGTTGCCGAAACCGGGCTTGCGGCCGGTGAGTTGGCAGTGGGCGGACATGGCGACTCCGTGCCGGTGAGGACAGCGGCGGCAGACGGGGCCGGCAGCCCATGGGAATGCCGCCGCTGCCGCGAACGTTGAGCCGACACTACACTAGATGAAAACGAAAACCATTACGCTATGGTGAAGTCCACGCCAGTCCGACACACCAGGAAGGACCCCCAATGGCCCGCAACGAACTGCGCCCGATCATCAAACTCCGCTCCACCGCAGGAACCGGCTACACCTACGTCACCCGCAAGAACCGCCGCAACGACCCCGACCGCCTGGTGCTGCGCAAGTACGACCCGGTAGTCCGGCAGCACGTCGACTTCCGCGAAGAGCGCTGACCACCCACCCCGCCTGCCACCAGGAGAACCCCATGCAGTCCGGCATCCACCCCGAGTACCGCCCCGTCGTCTTCCGCGACAAGGCCGGCGACCTCGCCTTCCTCACCCGCTCGACCGCCTCCAGCGACAAGACGATCGAGTGGACGGACGGCAACACCTACCCCGTCATCGACGTCGAGATCTCCTCCGCCAGCCACCCGTTCTACACCGGCAACGCCCGCGTCCTGGACACCGCCGGCCGCGTCGAGCGCTTCCAGCGCCGCTACGGCCTCACCGGCTCGAAGCCCGGCACGGCGAGCTGACACACACCGACTCGTCCGGTGCACCGAGGAGGAATCAGTTGACCCCGCAGGGCGAGCCCCGCCCGCTGCCGATCACAGTGCTCGGCGGCCTCGCCACCGGCGTCCGGGACTGCGTCGCCGACCTGGCGCGCATCGAGGTCCCGGGCCTCGCGGTGCTCACCGTGCAGGTCGCCGCCGACGCCCGTACGGCCTCCTGGCAGGTGCACGAGCGTCGCGGACCGGTCGGCGGCGGCACGCTGACCCCGGCGCGCCCCTGCTCCTCCGACGCGCTGCCGCCGGCCCTGCTCGCCGTCCTGCTGCAGCTGACGCGCACCGCCCGCTACCGGCACCTGCTGCTCGCCCTGCCACCGGGCATGGCGCCGGACCTGGTCGCCCTGGATGTGGCGGAGGGCCACGTCCGCGGGCAGGCACTCGCCGACCACCTGCGCATCGACACGGTCGCCGCCTGCGTCGACCTGTCGCGACTCGAGGACGATCTGGGCTCCGGCGACCGGCTCCTGGACCGGGGACTGGCCATCGGCCCCGCAGACCGGCGCACCGTCGCCGAGACCGCCGCCCGCCACCTCGCGAGCGCCAGGACCGTGGTGACCTCGAACGCACACGACCCGGATCCCGCCGCCTCCGCACGCGCCGTCGCCCTGGTGCGCCACCTCTCCGCGTACCGCTCCATGGCCCACATCTGCCACGACCCGCTGACCGGCGCCCTCTGGACGCCCGACCTCCCGGCACTGATCGGCCGGAACCACTTCGACCCCGACGACGTCCGGGACCGGCACGGCCCACTGCCCGTCCCCCGACAGCCGCGCGCGCCGGAGTTCGGCGTCCGCACCACGTACTGGTCCTCCCGCCGGCCGATGCACCCACAACGCCTGCACGACGCACTGGCGCAAATCTGCCCGGATGTCATACGCGGACACGGGCACCTGTGGCTCGCCAACCGGCCCCGGTCCATCCACCGCTGGGAGTCCGCCGGCGAGCACCTGGCCATCCACACCGCGGGCACCTGGCTACCCGAGCACGACGGCAAGGCATGGCAGACGGCCTCGGCCGAGCGGCGCACGTTCGCCGCACTGCTCTGGCACCCCTACTACGGCGAGCGCCGCTGCGAACTGACCTTCACCGGCATCGACCTCGACGTCCCCTCCCTCCACGAGCGACTGAACAGCTGCCTGCTCACCGACTCCGAACTCGCCCTCGGAACGGACCACTGGCGCCTGCCCGACGACCCCTTCGCTGCAGCCCTCGGCATCGAGGCGGCATGACCGGTCCTCAAGGCGGGGGCCGACCTCGCGAATCCGTGACGTCCGTGGAACTCGTCCCGACCTCGCCACCCCCTTTGCCTCCCTCCCAGCCGACGCCGAGCCGGCCGACAACCTGGCCACCCGCTGTGTGCCCTCCATGGCCCGACCGCCGTCGGCGCCGCCGAGGGCGTTCCGCTCGGCCTGGACTTTCCGTTATCGCGGTTCCCGTCACCGGTCTCCTGTTGTAGCGAGGCCGAATCTCCTCGACCCCGGACGGCGCCGGCTTCGCCGCGCCGGCTCGGGAACCTGCCGATGACCGCTTCTCCGCCTCGTTCATTCTCCCGAGGTTGGCTGCTCGCGTCCTGCGTGCCCGTGCTGCTCGTGCTCGGGATGGCCGCATCCGTCCCGCCCGTCTCCTCCGGCTCACCCCGGGACGCGACGGCGCGCATGCCGGGAATGCCCGGGATGGCGCACGCGGCGGGCACCGCCCAGGGCCTCGCCCGCGGCCTCGCCACCGAGCAGGACGGCTACCGCCTGAACGCCGCGACCTGCGGCGTGCCGGCCGGCCTGCCGACGGCCTTCCAATTCGCCGTCACCGGCCCTGACGGCACCCCCGTCACCGACTTCACCGTCCATCAGACCAGGAAGCTGCACTTCTACGCGATCCGCACCGATCTCACCGGCTTCCAGCACCTGCACCCGGACATCTCCGACGACGGCACCTGGACCGCCGATCTCGCCGCCCTCGCTCCGGGCACCTGGCGGCTGTACGCCGACTTCATCCCGAACACCGGCCCCCACGCCACAGAGCTCGTCCTCAGCCGCACCGTGACGGTGCCGGGCGAGGTTGTCCCGACACCCCTGCCCGCCCCGACCGGCAGCACCGTCGTCGACGGCTACACCGTCACCCTGCACGCCCAACCGATGGCCGGTGCACACCAGTTGACCGCCACCGTCAGCCAGGCCGGCCGCCCCGTCACCGACCTCCAGCCCTACCTGGACAGCTACGCCCACCTCACCGCCTTCCACGAGGGTGACCAGGCACTGGCCCACCTCCACCCGGCGAACACCGTCAACGGCGACCACGGCGGGCCCACCCTGACCTTCCAGGCCCTGCTCGCCGAGCCCGGCAACTGGCGGGTCTTCCTGCAGTTCCAGACCGCCGGACAACTGCACACCGCCGAACTCACCTTGCACGTCGACTGAAATCCGCGGTGCCCGGCCCGACCACCCTTCCCGGGACACTCCGCAGCCCTGAACTCCGTGCTCGGGAGCAGGCGGTGCCGGCTGCGCAGAGTCCGCTCGCTGTGCCCCACACAGCGTGCGCAGCCGGCCTCGGGGCCGGACACGGACGAGTTCGCGAGCATTCAGGCCGCCGGCACCGAAACCCCCGGTCCCGCGCGACCCTCCGAACCCTCGTCCGGCCCCGGCTTCCCAGCCAACCAGAAGCATCGGTCCGAAATGACGGCGTTGCCGAGACCTTGCTCAGCGCTTGGCAGGCAGTTGACCTGCCGGCCGGGTGCCGGTGGTGAGGGCGCGCGGGGCCGCCACCGCCCAGGACGTGTGGCGGGCAGCTGTGCCCCGACCCATCGGCGACGTCTCGGATCGGAGAGCAAGCCCCGGGACGCGGCTGGGGCTCTGTCCGGGGTCTCGGGCGTTCCTCCGCAGGCACCGCCTAGACTCGCCCCCGGCCGCGCGTTCGGGTGCGGCCGTACCTCAGATTCCTGCGGTGAAGGAGCGTCCGGCCGCCATGGCTGACAAGACCGCCGTCGAGGCCAGGCCGCACCCGGTTGCGGGCACCGACCGCACCCGCCGCCGGGTCCGCTCGCCCGGTTCGCTCGAAGCGCTGGTCGCCGAGATAGTGGCCGTGCTGGTCGGCCGTCAGTTCCTGGGCGGCTGGACGGGACCGGCGTGGCTGGAGGCCTGGGGGGCGGTCTTCGTCGCCGTCTGCGTGCAGGCGCTGCCGTTCCTGCTGCTCGGCGTGGTGCTGTCGGCCACGATCGCCGCGTTCGTTCCCGCGCGGCTGCTGGAACGGGCGCTGCCGCGGAACCCGTTGCTCGCCGTGCCGATCGCCGGCGCGGCCGGGGTGGTGCTGCCCGGCTGCGAGTGCGCCTCCGTGCCGGGGGCCGAGCGGCTGATCGCGCGCGGGGGGGCGCCAGCCGCCGCGCTGGCGTTCCTGCTCTCCTCACCGGCCGTCAACCCGGTGGTCCTGGTGGCCACCGCCGTCGCCTTCCGGGGGCAGCCCGAGCTGATGGCGGCGCGCTTCCTCGCCTCCCTCGCCACCGCCGTGGTCATGGGGCTGCTCTGGGCCCGGTTCGGCCGCCCGGAGTGGCTGCGGCCCCGGGTGCCGTCGAACGGTCCGACCGGCTGGACGGCCTTCCGCGCCTCGCTGGAACACGACTTCCTGCACGCCGGCGGCTTCCTGGTGATCGGCGGGATGACGGCGGCCACCCTGAACGTCGCCGTGCCGCGCGACCTGCTCAGGGGCGCGGCCGGCCTGTCGGGCGTCGAGGTCCTGGTCCTGGCCCTGCTGGCGGTCCTGCTCGCGGTCTGCTCGGAGGCGGACGCCTTCGTCGCCGCCGGACTGAGCCGCTTCTCCCCCACCGCCCGGCTGGCGTTCATGGTCGTCGGCCCGATGGTGGACGCCAAACTGATCGCCCTCCAGGCCGGCACCTTCGGACGGGCCTTCGCCTGGCGCTTCTGCGCCGCCATGTTCGCCGTCGCCGTGACCGCGTCGACCGTGACCGGCTGGTGGCTTCTGTGAGGCGCGAAGTCCGGGCGCTGCTGCACATCCTGCTCGGTGCGGCAGTGCTGCACATCGCGCTCTTCAGTGAGCTGTACCTGCGGTACGTCCGCAAGGGCCTGCGACCGTACCTGATCGCGAGCGGCACACTGCTCGTCGCGGTGGGCCTGATCGGCGCGGCCGTCGCCGCCCGGGAGTTGCTGCGCCCCAAGCACGACGCCGACACACCCGACGCCCACCACGGGCACGGTCACGGCACACCCCGCACCGCGTGGCTCCTCCTCCTGCCCGTCCTGGCAATCTATCTGCTTCAACCCCGAGCGCTCGGCGCCTACACCGCACAGCGCTCGGACAGCACCACCGTCAAACCCGCGCAGGCCGCGGGCGGCCTCGCCCCGCTGCCCACAACCGACCCGATCGCCATGCGGCTCGCCGACTTCGACGCCCGCGCCGTCTGGGACACCAGCGGTTCGCTCAAGGGACGGCAGGTCCGGCTCACCGGCTTCGCCACGCCCGCACCCGACGCAGGCGGCTGGTACCTCGCCCGGCTGACGATCACCTGCTGCGCCGCCGACGCGCAGACCAGCAAGGTCGAGATCCATGGCGCCGACGCACCGCCCAAGGGCGCCTGGGTCCAGGTCACCGGCCGCTGGCAGCCGGACGGGCCGGCCGGCCAGGACAGCGCCGTCCCGGTCCTGGCGGCGGACCAGGTCCATCGGATCGCCGAACCGGGCGACCCGTATGAGTGAGCACCCGTCAGCCATGACCGAAGGACATATGAGAAACCGCCGCCGTGCGGTCGCCGTACTCGCGCTGGGTGTGGTCGCCGCGCTCACTAGGGCGAGCGCCGCTGCGAACTGACCTTCACCGGCATCGACCTCGACGTCCCGTCGCTCCACGAGCGGCTGAACAAGTGCCTGCTCACCGACTCCGAGCTCGCCCTCCGAATGGAACACTGGCGGCTGTCCGACGCCCCCTTCACCGAAGCCCTCGGGACCGACTCGCCGTCGCACTGACCTCCAGCGATCACCAGACCCGGCCAACCCGGGTTCGACCGCCCTCGACCATCAGTCGAGGCAGTCATGCCGCCTGCCGGGCCCGATACGGAATCAGCGAACGGCCACCTGGACGCAGCTCGGGCCGCACCGCCAGACCACCCCCACGGACCGGAATCCGGCCGCGCGGAGCAACCGTTCATGGTCGGCAGCCGACAACAGGTTGTCGCCCCCATCGGCCAAGGCCGGGCGCTCGGCCCGCTCCGCCAGCAGCTCGGCGAACGCGGGCTCCCGCGCGGCGGCGTCCCACCACGACTGCCAGTCCTCCCCCTCGACCTCGGCTCGCCGCTCGGCCCGGCGGCGGCCGACGGCGCGAGCGAACGCTGCCATCGCGGGGTCGCCGGGCTCCATGTGGTCACCGTTGACGAGCACCCCACCCGGCCTGAGCGCATCGGACAGGTCGCGGTAGATCGCGCCCAACGCCTCGGCCTGCGGATAGTGCAACGCCGCGCTGGACACCACGGCGTCCAGCGGACGGTCCAGCCCGAGCGCGGTCACCCAACCGGGCTCTCCGATGACGGCGTCCACGTACTCGACCGCGTTCAAGCCGTATGCACGCCCCAGCGCGAGCAGCAACGGGTCGGCGTCGGCAGCGACCACACGCGCGCCCGGCAGGCGGCCGGCAAGCCGGACCGCGAGCGAGCCGGGACCGCAGCCGAGGTCGGCCACCAGCGGCCGCGGGTTCCTCGCGGTCGCCAGCTCCACCACGTCGTCGATCGCCTCAAAGCGCTCCTCGCGGTCGACCGCGTACCTCTCCTGCTGGATCTCCCAGCGCGCGATCCAGGCGGCTGCGGTCGATCGGTCGAGAACCCCGGCGCGACGGGTACGGGCGGGCGAGCGGTCGGACATGAGACCCCCAGGAACCTTATTGAAAAGCATTATCGTTTCATTCTAGAGTGAGGGCCCGCCCTCCGCCCGTTCGAATGAGGTCACGTGACTCCTGATCAGATATCCCGCCGCTCCATGCTCAGAGGCGTCGGCGCCGGCCTCGGGGCTGCCACCGTGAGCGGCCTGCTGGCCGCGTGCGGGAGCGACGGCACGCGGCCGCCGCTCACAGCCGCCACCGGTTCCTCGGTCGCACCCCGCAAGGGCGGGCGGCTGCGGGCCACGTTCGCCGGCTCGGCCGCCGAGTCGACCAGCGTGCTCCAGGCCACCGGCAGCGCGGTCGACTACGTCCGGGCCCGGCTGGTCTGGGACACCCTCGGCGAGATCGAGGACAGCAAGCCGGTCTGGCGGCTGGCCGAATCCGTCGAGCCGAGCCCGGACGCGACCCGCTGGACCGTCCGCGTCCGCGACGGCGCGACCTTCAGCGACGGCCGCAAGCTGACCGCCGAGGACGTGCTGTTCAGCCTGCGCACGCTGGCCACCAACCCGACCACGCAGAGCGGCCTGCTCAGCGCCCTCGACCCGGCCGCCTCCAGCGCCCCGGACCCGCGCACCGTCGTTCTGGCGCTCAAGTCGCCGGACGGCTTCTTCGACCTCGTCCTCGCCCAGTCGATGTTCGTCTTCCCGGCGGGCACCACGGACTTCGAACACTCCGTCGGCTCGGGCCCGTTCGTCCTCAAGAGCTGGTCCCGGGGCGCGAGCAGTCTGCTGACCGCGCGCACCGACTACTGGGGCGCGGCGGCCGGCGGCGGGCCGTACCTGGACGAGATCGAGCTGGTCTCCGTCGCCGACGCCGGGGCCCGCCTGAACGGCCTGAAGGCCGGCCAGTTCGACTACGCCGGCGCCATCTCGCTGGCCGCCGCCCGCGCCGAGGCGAAGAACCCCGCGCTCAGGGTGCTGACCGCGCCGCAGGAACTCTGGAGCGACCTGGCGCTCACCATGAACCTCGGCGCCCACCCCTTCGACAAGCCCGAGGCCCTCCAGGCGCTGCGCCTCGCCGTCGACCGGGACGCGATGGTGCGCACCGTCACCCTCGGCTACGGGGAGGTCGCCGACGACGCGCTCGGCCGTCACCAGTCCTGGTACGACACCTCGCTGCCGCGCCCGGCCCACGATCCCGCGCAGGCCCACACGGTGCTCGCCGCCGCCGGACTCGGCGGCCTCACCCTCTCGGTCCGCACCAGCGACTACGAGTACGGCACGCTGGAGAGCGCCACCGCCTTCGTCCAGCAGGCCAAGGACGCCGGGCTGTCGGTGAACGTCGACAAGATCCCCGCCGCCGACTACTACACCGACATCAAGACCCTGCTCAGCACCCCGCTGCAGACCAACCTCTACCACGCGATGCCGCTGCCGCTGCAACTGTCGATGTACTACGGCTCGAAGGCGTCGTACCCCTTCACCGGGCCCGCCGGTCCGACCTTGGACGGGCTGCTGACGGCCATGCACGCGGCGGTCGGGGACGACGCCAAGCGCACCCGCGCGGTGCACGACGTCCAGCACCACCTCTACGAGCACGGCGGCGACGTGGTCTTCGCGCGGATCCCGCCGGTCGCGGCGGCCAAGCCGAGCGTCCAGGGCGTCAAGGCCCTCGGGTTCTTCGACTACCCGTCCCTGCGCGACGCGTTCCTCGGCGCATGAGGAACGTGCTGAGGCCGCTCCGCGCACTCGGCGGCGCGGCAGGAACGCTCCTGGCCGTCTCCGTCCTGGTGTTCGCCGCCACCGCCCTGGCCCCCGGGGACGCGGCCACCGCCCGGCTGGCCGGTCACGGCGGACCGGAGCGGATCGCCGAACTCCGGCACCAGCTGGGCCTGGACGAGCCGCTGTGGACCCGCTACGCGCACTGGCTGTGGCATGCCGTCCAGGGCGACCTCGGCACCTCCTACGCCAATGGCGAGCCGGTCGCCCGGCTGATCGCCGAGCGGGCCGGCAATTCGCTGCTGCTGGGTGCGGTGACCGCCGTCCTGCTGGTGCCCCTGGCGCTCGGCCTCGGCCTCTGGGCAGGGCTGCGGGCCGGTCAGGCCGCGGACCGCACGGTGTCGGCGGCCACCCTCACGCTGGTCAGCCTGCCCGAGTTCGTGACCGGCACGCTGCTCGTGCTGGTGTTCGCGGTGGGTCTCGGCTGGCTGCCTGCGGTCTCGGTGCCGCCCGCCGGGGAGGGCGTGCTCACCCAACCCCAGCTGCTGGTCCTGCCGGTGGTCACGCTGCTCTCGGTCAGCCTGGCCCAGAACGTGCGGCTGGTGCGCTCGGGTGTGCTCACGGCCACCGGCTCGGACGCCGTCCTCGCCGCGCGACTCGGCGGAGTGCCCGAACACCGGGTCGTGCTGCGCTGGGTAATGCCCGCCGCCGTCGTGCCCGCCGTCCCGGCGTTCGCCCGCTACCTCGCCTATCTGCTGGGCGGGACGCTGGTCGCCGAGACGCTGTTCGGCTACCCCGGGCTGGCGGCCGCGCTGGTGAACGCCACCGCCTCCCGGGACACCCCGGTCGTGCTGGGCTGCGCCCTGCTGGTCGCGTGCCTGACCATCGTGCTCAACCTGCTGGCCGACCTGCTCGCCCGAGCACTCAATCCCGCTGCTAGGACAACGAGTTGATGATACGAAAGAGGCGGGTCCAGACAGTCGCCGCGGGTGGCGTGCTCATCGCCGTCGTCTTGCTCGCCATGCTCGGCCCGCTGTTCGCCCCACACGGGAGCGGCGAGGTCCTGGACATGCCGTACGCACCCGCCGGCGGCGCGGCCCCGCTGGGCACCGACCACCTCGGCTCGGACGTGCTCAGCCGGCTCCTGGCCGGCGGACGGGCGCTGCTGGTGCAGTCGACGGCCGCACTCGCCGCCGCGTACGGGCTGGGCGCGGCCGCCGGGATGCTCGCGGCGCTGCGCGGTGGGCGCCTCGACACCTGGGTGCTGCGTGCGACGGACGTGCTGCTGAGCCTGCCCGGCTTCCTACTCCTGAGCGTGACCGTGGTGGCGCTGGGGCACGGCGGGTTCGGGGTCGGCGCGGCGGCCGCCGTGGTGCTACTGCCGGAGGTCGTCCGGGTGGTGCGCGCGGCGACCCTCCAGGCGCTGCAACACGACTACGTCGAGGCGGCGTTGGCGCGCGGCGAGCGCACCGGGTACGTCCTGCTGCGCGAGGTGCTGCCCAACCTCGCGCCGGTGCTGGCGGCCGACGCCGGGGTGCGGTTCGTCGGAGCGGTGTTCATCGTCTCCACCGCGTCGTTCCTCGGGTACGGCACCCAACCACCGTCGGCGGACTGGGGGTTGATGATCCTGGAGAACCGGGACGGGCTCGCCCTGCAGCCGCTCGCGGTCGCCGTGCCCGCGGCCGCGATCCTGGTCCTGCTGCTGTCCGCGAACCTGCTGGTCGACACCGCCTCTCCGGCTGCCGCTCGGGCAACCCCCCGACCTCGTCGCCGAGTTGCCACGCCCAACGATGCCCCGAACGGCGCCCCGGACAACGGCTCCGTGCTGCGCGTCCGCGGGCTCTGCCTGGCCGGGCCGGACGGTGCGCCGGTGCTCGACCACGTCGACCTGAACCTGCCGCCGGGCCGGATCCTGGCGCTGGTCGGCGCGTCCGGCAGCGGGAAGACCACCCTCGCCCTCGCCGCGCTCGGCGAGATCCGCCCCGGGCTCGCGCTGCGGTCCGGGCAGGTCGGACTGGCCGGGCACCCGGTGCTCGACCTGGCGCCCCGGCCGCTGCG
This sequence comes from Kitasatospora sp. NPDC057936, assembly GCF_042887525.1. NCBI lineage: Bacteria > Bacillati > Actinomycetota > Actinomycetes > Kitasatosporales > Streptomycetaceae > Kitasatospora > Kitasatospora sp. NPDC057936. The sequence goes on along the minus strand of NZ_JBHVPD010000055.1, from coordinate 46,237 downwards.
GCGACTGCGCGCCCGGCACTCCGGGTACGTCCCCCAGGACCCGCGCACCTCGCTCGCCCCGACGCTGCGCGTGGCCGACCAGATCGGCGAGTTCCTGCGCGCCCGGGCCGTTCCCCGCGCCGAACGGCCCGAGCGGATCCGCGCGGCGCTGCGGCTGGCCCGGCTGCCGGACGACCCCGCCTTTCTGCGCCGACGGCCGTACGAGCTCTCCGGCGGGCAGCGGCAGCGCGTCGCCCTGGCCTGCGCGCTCGCGCACCGGCCCGACCTGCTGGTGCTCGACGAGCCGACCAGCGCGCTCGACCCGGCCACGGCCGCCGCCCTGCTGGCGGACGTCCGGCGGCTGCGCGAGGACGGCGGGCCGGCGGTGCTGTTGGTCGCCCACGACCTGGCCCAGGTGACCTCGGTGGCCGACGAGGTGGCCGTCCTCGACGCCGGGCAGCTGGTCGAATGGGGACCGGTCGCCGAGGTGCTCGCCCGACCGGAGAGCGAGGCCGGGCGACGGCTGGTGGCGGCCGCCCGGGCAAGCACGCTCCCGGCCGCGCGGCCTGCGACCGGGGCCGCCGATTCGACACGGGTGCTGGACGTCGACGCGCTCTCCGCCCACCGCGGTGGCCGTGCGGTGCTCTCCGGCATCGCCCTCGCCGTCGCACCCGGTGGTTGCCTGAGCGTGGTCGGCCCGTCGGGCAGCGGGAAGACCACCCTGCTGCGCTGCCTCGCCGGGCTGCACCCCGAATGGACGGGCACCGTCCGGCTCGCTGGCGACGCACTCCCGGCAGGGCTGCGAATGCGCGGCCGCGACCAGCTCCGCCGCGTCCAGCTCGTACCGCAGGACCCCCAGGACTCGCTGAACCCGCGCCACCCGGTGGGCCGCATCATCGCGCGCCCGCTGGGTCTGTTCCGGCCGGAGCTGGACGCCGAGGCCGTACGCGCCGAGGTGCACCGGCTGCTGGGGCGAGTCGGCCTGACCGCGGAGCACGCCGGACGGCGGCCCGGAGAGCTGTCCGGCGGGCAACGCCAGCGGGTCGCCCTCGCCCGCGCCCTCGCCGCGCAACCCGAGGTGCTGCTCTGCGACGAAGTCACCAGCGCACTGGATCCGCCGACGGCCGCCACCGTCGTCGCCCTGCTGGACGAGCTGCGCCGGGACCTGGGCGTCGCGCTGGTCGTCGTCACGCACGACCTCTCGGTGCCCGCCCGGATCGGCGGCACGCTCGCGGTGCTCGCCGACGGCACGGTCCGCGAGAGCGGGCCGGTGCAGCGGGTGCTGTCCGCGCCCGCCGACCCGGTGACCGCCCGGCTCGTCGCCGCCGTACCGGACCTGCCGGACCCGGCCGGCCTCGCGATCCCCGACCCCGCCCAGCGCTGACCGAATCCGTGACGACCACGAGGACCCGGACCAATGCCCGACTCCCGATGGCTGCGCCGCCCGCGCCCACGCCCGTACGCCTCGCTGCGTCTGATCTGCCTGCCGCACGCGGGCGGTTCGGCCGCGCTCTACCGGACGTGGGCCGAGCTGCTCCCACCCCAGGTGGACCTCGTCCTCGTCTGCCCGCCGGGCCGGGCGGAGCGCCTCGACGAGCCGATACCGCCCGACCTGGCGGCCATGGTGGCCGAACTGGCCGATGCGGTGGGCCCGTTGCTGGACCGGCCGTGGGCGGTGTTCGGACACAGCATGGGTGCGACGGTCGGACACGAGCTGGCCCTGCACCTGCTGCGCCGGGGCCACCGGGCGCCCGCCCACGTGTTCGTCTCGGCGCGCGAGGCGCCTCAGCACCACCGCGGCGGCACCGTCCACCTGCTCGACGACGCCGCGCTGTGCGCCGAACTGGCCCGGCTGGGCGGCACGGACCCGGCGGTACTGGAGCTGCCCGAGCTGCTGCGTCTGGTCCTGCCGGCCGTACGGGGCGACTACCGGCTGATCGAGACGTACCCGGCCGCCGCCGAGGGCCTGCTCCCCTGCCCGGTGACCGCCCTGACCGGTGTCCAGGACACCGAGCTCACTCCCGAGGAGGCGGCCGGCTGGTGTGAGTGGACCAGCGGCCCGTTCGAGTCGCTGGCCTTCCCCGGCGGGCACTTCTACCTCTCCGAGCAGCCCCGGGCGGTGCTGGACGCCCTCCTGGAGCGGCTGCTGTCCTCGGCTGGGGCGAGCGGCGGGCCCGGTCACCGGAAGGGGTGACCGGGCCCGTGGCTCGCCTTGCATCAGCTGCTCCGGTCGGCGTCCTGCTCGCGGATCAGCACCAGACTCGCCCCGGCAGCGACCAGGGCGGCGATGCCGGCGATCAGGAAGATGGTGGACAGGGCGCCGGTGTAGCCGGAGTGGGCCAGGTCGAGCAACTCGCCACGAGCGGCCGCGGGGAACGGGGCGGCCGCCGCATCGAACTGGCCCGCCGTGACGAGCCGGTGGACCTGCCCGGCACCGCCCGACTGCCCGCCCAGGCGGTCCAGGGCCTCCGGCGACAGAACGTTTCCGACCTTGGCGGTCAGGACCGCGCCGAACACGGCCACGCCGGTCGCCGTACCCAGCGGGAAGAAGCTGTTGGCCGCGCCGGAAGCGGTGCCGGCCCGCGCGGCCGGGACGACGCCGACGGCGAGGGCGAGCAGGTGCGGCAGGGTCAGACCGGCGCCCGCGCCCACCAGCACCAGCATCGGCAGCACGACCGTCCAGCCGTCCCCGGGGCCGATGCCCACGGCGGTGAACAGGCCTACGGCCACCAGCACCATCCCGAGCGCCAGGACCCGGCCGATCGACATCACCTTGGTCAGCAGCGAGCTGACCGCGGCGCCGGCCACCAGGGCGAGGGACTGGGCGAGCAGGACGAACCCGATCCGCAACGGCGAGAGCCCGAGCATGCCGCCCAGCCACAGGGTGAGGAAGGGCAGCAGGCCGAAGCTGAAGACCCGGGCCGCGAAACTCAGCAGCACCGCACCGCTGAAGGTGGGGATCGCGAACAGTCGCAGGTCGAGCATCGCCCGCTCGCCGAGGCGCCACTGCACGACGGCGAACGCCACCGCCAGCACCGCCCCGGCGCCGAGCAGGGCGAGCACCCGCGGCGCGGACCAGCCCTGCTCCGCGCCGGTCAGCATGCCGTAGTTGAGGGCAAAAAGGGCGAGCACCGCCAGCACCGCGCCGACCCGGTCGACCGGCTGCGCCGCGCCGGGGGCGGCGCTCTCGGGCACCCGGCGCGCGGTGCCGTAGAGGATGACCAGCCCGATGGGGACATTGACCGCGAACAGGAAGGGCCAGCTGAGCCACTCGACGACCACGCCGCCGACCAGCGGGCCGAGCGCCGCCGAGACCGCGCCGCCGGCCGTGAACAGGCCGATGGCGCTGGTCCGGGACCGGGCGGGAGCGCCCTCGTACGCCCCGGCGATCAGCGCCAGCGATGTGCCCAGCACCATCGCGCCGCCCGCGCCCTGGACGGCGCGGGCCGCGATCAGCACGGCCGCGTTCGGCGCGAGCGCGCAGGCGGCCGAGGCGGCGGTGAAGAGCGCGACCCCGGCGAGGAAGATCCGGCGGCGGCCGATCCGGTCGGACACCGAGCCGGCCGTGAGCAGCAGCGCGGCGAAGCTGAGCGTGTAGGCGTTGACGATCCACTGGAGGGAGTCGAGCGAGGCGTCGAGGTCCTCCCCGATCTTCGGCAGGGCCACGTTGACGACCGTGATGTCCAGGGTCATCATCGCGGCCGCCAGTGAGGTCAGCGCGGTCGTCCAGCGCCGCCCGGAGAGCACGTCGGCTGACGTGTCCGCCTGGTCAACTTCCTTATCTTCTACGGGTCCTGTCGTGGAGTTGGTCATCCCCGCCCCTTCGTGGCCGGTGTTCTCGAATGCCCTGGACGCTAGCAGTAGATGGAAATGGTTTTCAATGCTATTAAGATACGAGCACACCGCACCGAAGGAGAGGAGCCCCTGTTGTCTCAGGTATCCGGGCCGCCGCCCATCGATCTGCCGAAGGCCGTCGGCGAGCTGCTGGGCCTGCCCGCCGAGGAGGTGGCCGAGCATGCCAACCTGATCGAACTCGGGCTGGACTCACTGACCTTGATGCGCCTCGCGGGCCGGCTTCGGCAGCACGGCCTCGACGTCGGCTTCGCCGACCTGGCCGCCGAACCCCGGCTCTCCGCCTGGCACTCGCTGCTCGACAGACAGCCGGGCACAGCGACGGCCCGTCCGGCGCCGGCCGCCGTCGACGAGTCGGCGCCGTTCGAGCTGGCCCTGATGCAGCACGCGTACTGGGTCGGGCGCGAGGAGGGTCAGCAACTCGGCGGTGTGGCAGCGCACTTCTACCATGAGTTCGACGGCGCCGGCGTCGATCCGGCCCGGCTCGAAGACGCCGTCCGGGCCGTGCTGGCCCGCCACGGAATGCTGCGGGTGCACGTCCTCGACGACGGCCGTCAGCGGATCGCGCCGGACACCACCTGGCCGGGCCTGCGCGCGCACGACCTGCGCGAACTCCCCTCCGCCGAGGCCGAGGACCGGCTGGCGGAGCTACGCCGATGTCTTTCGCACCGTTCCCTGGACATCGCGAGCGGCGAGGTCTTCGACGTCCAACTCTCACTGCTCCCCGATGAGTTGAGGCCTGACGGAACCCGGCTGCACATCAACCTGGACATGGTCGCCGCCGACGCGCTGAGCCTGCGGGTCCTGCTGGCCGACCTGGCCCGCGCCTACACCGAGCCCGACCGGCCGCTGCCGCCCCTGGACTACAGCTACCCGCGGTACCGCGCCGACCGGGCCGCGGCCGCCGACCCCGACGCCGAACACGCGGACCGGGCGTACTGGCAGGCCCGACTGCCCGACCTTCCGTCGGCGCCCCAACTGGCCCTCGCGCCTGATGCGTTCGCCTCCGCCGCCACCACGGTCGTCCGTAGACACCGCAGGCTCGACGCCGAGGCCGTGCACGCCTTCGACCGCCTGGCCCGCCGACACGGACTCACCCCGGCCATGGCGCTCGCCGCCGTCTTCGCCGAGACGCTGACGGCCTTCAGCGCCGAGCCTGACGTCCTGCTCAACCTGCCACTCTTCGACCGTGCCCCGCTCCACCCCGAAGTGGGCGAACTGGTCGGCGACTTCACCTCCTCGGTCCTACTCGCTTGGGAGGGCTCCGCCCCCGGCACCTTCGCCGAGCGCGCCACCCGCCTCCAGAGCCGGTTCCACGCGGACGCCGCACACGCCGGCCACTCCGGCGTCGAGGTCCTGCGCGACCTCTCCCGTCTGCACGGCGAGCGCGTGCTCGCACCGGTCGTCTACACCAGCGCCCTCGGGCTGGGCGAACTGTTCGCCCCCGCGGTCCGCGAGGCGTTCGGCGAGGCCTCCTGGATCATCTCCCAGGGCCCGCAGGTCTGGTTGGACGCCCAGGTCACCGAGGTCGACGGCGGGCTGCTGGTCAACTGGGACGCCCGCGAGGACGCCTTCGCCCCCGGCATCCTGGACGCCATGTTCGCCGCCTACGGCACCCTGCTCGACCGACTGCTCGACGGCCCGGACGCCTGGGGCGCACCCGTTCCGCCACTGCTCCCCGCTGCCCAACTGGCCGTCCGGGAACGGGCGAACGACACCGCGCACACCCGCTCCGGCGCCCGACTGCACGACACCTTCTTCGCCCGCGCCGCCGCGCACCCCGACGTCCCGGCCCTGCTCTGGGGCGAGAGCGGAGCACTGGGATACGGAGAGCTGGCCCACCGGGCCCTGCGCCTGGCCGCCCACCTGCACGACCGGGGCGTCCGCCCCGGTGACCTGGTGGCCGTCACCCTGCCCAAGGGGCCCGACCAGGTCACCGCCGTCCTCGCCGTCCTCGCCGCCGGCGCCGCCTACCTGCCGCTCGGCATCGACCAGCCCGAGACCCGTCGCGCCCGGATCCACACCTCGGCGGGCATCCGGCTCGTCCTGGACGACGTCACCGTCCCCGCCGACGTCGAGCCCCTGGCCGGCCCGCTGCCGGGCGCCGACACCGACCTCGCCTACGTCATCTACACCTCCGGCTCGACGGGCGAGCCCAAGGGCGTCAAGATCCCGCACGCGGCCGCCGTGAACACCGTCGAGGACCTCGACGAGCGGTTCGCCATCGGGCCCCGGGACCGCACCCTGGCGCTGTCCGCCCTGGACTTCGACCTGTCCGTGTACGACGTCTTCGGCCCGCTGTCGGCCGGCGCGGCGGTGGTCTGCGTCGAGGAGCCGGACCGCCGGGACGCCACCGTCTGGGCCGAGCTGATGCATCGCCACCGCGTCACCGTGGTCAACTGCGTGCCCGCGCTGCTGGACATGCTGGTCACCGCGGCAGCCGACGGCCCCGCACCCGCGCTGCGCACGGTGCTGCTCGGCGGCGACTGGGTACCGCTGGAGCTGCCCGGAAGGCTCGCCGCCCTCGCGCCCGGCTGCCGGTTCGTCGCCCTGGGCGGCACCACCGAGACGGCCATCCACTCCACCGTCTGCGAGGTCCCCCGGCCGGTCCCGGCCGACTGGTCATCGATCCCGTACGGCACACCGCTGCGGGGCGTCGTCTGCCGGGTGGTCGACCCGCTCGGACGGGACCGGCCGGACTGGGTGCCGGGCGAGCTGTGGATCGGCGGCGCGGGCCTCGCCCGCGGCTACCGGGGCGACGCCGAACGGACCGCCGAGCGCTTCGTCGAGGCCGACGGACGGCGCTGGTACCGCACCGGCGACCGGGCCCGCTACCGGCCGGACGGCACCCTGGAGTTCCTCGGCCGGGCCGACCACCAGGTCAAGGTGCGCGGCCACCGGATCGAACTCGGCGAGATCGAAGCCGCGTTGACCGTCTTCCCCGGCGTGGCGCAGGGCGTCGCCGTGGTCTGCGCGGACGGCAGACTCGGGGCCGCGCTCACCGCCGACCGGGAGCGCGCGGCCGCCGACTGGCAGGCGCTGGCCACCGTGGGCGCGCTGCGGGACGGCCGCGCTTCCGCTCTCGACCCGGCGGCGCTGCGTGCCTTCCTCGCGGAACGGCTGCCCTCGGCGATGGTGCCCGAGCGGATCGCCGTGCTGCCCGGACTGCCGCTGACGCCCAACGGGAAGGTGGACCGGGCAGCCCTGCGCCAGGTGCTGGCGGCCGGGGACCTTCCGGACACCACCCCCGTCACGGCTCCGGTCGGCGCGGCCGAGGAGGCCGTCGCCGCCGCCTGGACGGAGGTGCTCGGCGCGGCCGCCGTCGGCCGGGAGCACGACTTCTTCGCCCTCGGCGGCGACTCCCTGTTGGCGACCCGGCTGGTCGGCCGGCTGCGCGCGGCGGGCTACGGGCAGGTCCGGCTCGCCGAGCTGTTCGCCCGGCCGGTCCTCGCCGACTTCGCGGCGACGCTGCGGCCGGACGCCGCACCGGCCCCAGCCCCCGTCCTCGCAGCGGACCCGGCGGGCCGCCACGAGCCGTTCCCGCTCACCGACGTCCAGCGCGCGTACTGGCTGGGCCGGGGCAAGGGCTTCACCCTCGGCGGGATCGGCTGCCACTTCTACCGCGAGTACGACCTCGACGACCTCGACCCGGACCGTCTGGAGGAGGCGGTCAACCGGCTGGTCGCACGGCACGAGATGCTGCGGGCGGTCGTCGACGAGCGGGGCGAGCAGCGCGTCCTGCCCGAGGTGCCCCGCTTCACGATCCCGCTGGCCGAGGCCGGCCCCGACCCCGAGGCCGCGTTCGCCGAGCTGCGGGAGAGCGCCTCCCACCAGGTCTTCGACCCGGGCGTCTGGCCCCTGTTCTCGATCCGCGCGGTGCGCTCGGGCCGTCGGACCAGGCTCGGCATCGGGATGGACAACCTGGTGCTGGACGCGCTGAGCATCCTGCGCTTCTACGCCGAACTCGGCGCCGTGTACCAGGACCTGGACGCCGAACTCCCGCCGCTGGACGTCTCGTTCCGCGACTACGTGCTCGGCGCGGCGCCCGCCCCCGAGGCACTGACCGCTGCCCGGGAGTACTGGTCCGAGCGGCTCGCCGAGCTCCCGCCCGCGCCGCAGCTGCCGCTCGCCGTCGATCCGTCGGAGGTGGCGCGCCCGTACTTCACCCGGCGCGAGGCGCGGATGTCCGCCGAGCGGTGGCGGCCGATCGCCGACCAGGCGCGCGAGCACGGCCTGACCCCGTCGGCGGTGCTGCTCGCCGCCTTCGGCGAGGTGCTGGGCCGCTGGAGCGCGCGGCCGGACCTGACGCTCAACCTCACCCTGTTCGACCGCCGGGAGGTGCACCCGGACATCGAGCGGGTGCTGGGCGACTTCACCTCGCTGGTCCTCGTCCCCGTGCGCCCCGAGCGCGACGAGGGCTGGCTGGCCACGGCCCGGCGGGTGCAGGAGGAACTGTGGCGGGCGCTGGACCACCGGGAGCTGTCGGCCGTCCAGGTCCTGCGCGACCTCGCGCGCCGTACCGGTGAACCGGAGACCACGATGCCCGTGGTGTTCACCAGCGCCCTCGGGGTCGGCGCCGGCGCGCCGGACGGCCCCTTCGCCGAGCACGTGTGGGGGGTGTCCCAGACACCGCAGGTCTGGCTGGACCACCAGGTCACCGAGACCGCCGACGGCGGGATCCGGCTGAACTGGGACGCGGTCGAGGAGCTCTTCCCCGACGGCGTGCTGGACGCGATGCTCGCCGGCTACCTGCGGCTGCTCGACCACCTCGGCGCCGCCGACTGGCACCAGCCCGCGCCCGAGCTGCTGCCGGAGGCGCAGCGGCTGGTGCGTCGGCAGGTCAACGCCACCGGCACGGAGGCGCCGGCCGGGCTGCTGCACGGCGGGTTCTTCCGTCGGGCGGCCGAACAGCCGGACCGGACCGCCCTGGTGTGGGGTGACGGCGAGGCGTGGACGTACGGCGAGCTGGCGCAGCGGGCGCTGCGGCTGGCGGCGGTGCTGCGCCGGCGCGGGGTGGAGCCCGGCGAGGTGGTGGCGGTGACGCTGCCGAAGGGGCCGGAGCAGGTCGTGGCCGTTCTCGGGGTGCTGGCGGCCGGGGCGGCGTACCTGCCGGTCGGGGTCGATCAGCCGACGGCGCGGCGCGAGCGGATCCACCGCCTGGCGGGGGCCCGGTTCGCGGTCACCGACGAGGCGGGGACGGGGGACGACGGTATCCGTAGGATCGGGATCTCCGAGGGCAGGGAGGCGCTGCCCGCGCCGGTCGCGACCGGTCCGAAGGACCTCGCCTACGTGATCTTCACCTCGGGGTCGACCGGCGAGCCGAAGGGCGTCGAGATCGCCCACCGCTCGGCGGCCAACACCGTGGACGACGTCAACGAGCGCTTTGCCGTCGGGCCGGAGGACCGCGTTCTCGCGGTGTCCGCGCTGGACTTCGACCTCTCGGTGTACGACGTGTTCGGCCCGCTGTCGGCGGGCGGCGCGGTGGTGCTGGTCGAGGAGGAGGCCCGGCGGGACGCCCGGCGGTGGCTGGAGCTGGCGCGCCGCCACCGGGTGACGGTGTGGAACTCCGTGCCCGCGCTGCTCGACATGCTGCTCACCGTGGCGGAGACCGGTCCGGCGCCCGAGCCGCTGCGGCTGGCGCTGGTCTCCGGCGACTGGGTCGGCCTCGACCTGCCGGGCCGCTGCACGGCACTGCTGCCGCACTGCCGGTTCGTCGCGCTCGGCGGCGCGACCGAGGCGGCCATCTGGTCCAACTCCTTCGAGGTGCGCGAGGTCGACCCGGCCTGGCCTTCGATCCCGTACGGCCGGCCGCTGCGCGCCCAGCGGTTCCGGGTGGTGGACGGCTTCGGCCGGGACTGCCCGGACTGGGTGCCGGGCGAGCTGTGGATCGGTGGCGCGGGCGTGGCCCGCGGCTACCGGGGAGCGCCCGAGCTGACGGGGCGCCGGTTCGTCGAGTGGGCGGGCGGGCGCTGGTACCGCACGGGGGACCTCGGCCGCTACCGGCCGGACGGCACGCTGGAGTTCCTCGGCCGGGCGGACCAGCAGGTGAAGCTCCGGGGCCACCGGATCGAGCTCGGTGAGATCGAGGCGGCGCTGCGGTCGCATCCGGCGGTGGGCCGCGCGGTCGTGGCGGTGGTCGGGGAACGGTCCGGGCGGCGGCTGGCGGCAGCGGTCGTTCCGGCGGTCGCACCGCAGGAGGTGTCGCCGACCGGAACCGTCCGGACGACCGTGGCGGCGGCGCGGGCCCGGCAGGTGGAGGCCGAGGCGGCGGAGGAGGTGCTGATCCGACTGCTCGGTCCGGACGGGCTCGACGGCCCGCAGCACCTGGACGCGCTGGCCGCCCGGCTGGAGGTGACGGAGGAGCACCGGCCGGTCCTGCGGCTGTGGCTGCGGTGGCTGGTCGAGCGGAAGGTGCTGGTCGAGGAGGGCAACGGGTACAGCGCCGGGCCGGAGCTCGCCGTCGCCCTGACCCGCGGCGAGCCCGACACGGGTTCCGACGCGTACGGCGCCCTGATCGTCCGCGCCCGGCGGCAGCTGCTCGACCGGGTGGCGGACTACCGGGCGATCCTGGCCGGGCGGCTCGACCCGTCCGTCCTGCTGGACGACGACGTACTCGCCCCGGCGAACCTCGCGGCCGCCGATCCCGGCGGTGCGGCGGCCCTGGCCGGGATCGCGCGGGAGTTGGCCGACCTGGCCGAGGCCGCCGGCCGCCCCATCGAGGTGGCCGAGCTGGACGGGCGCGCGGGCCGCACCGCCGAGCAGCTGCTCGGCCTGCTCTCCCCGGCGCAGGTGCGCTACACCCTGCTCGACCCCTCGGCCGCGATGGTCACCGCCGCGTCCCGGCGCCTGGCGGAGCAGCCGCACGCCGTCTGCCACCAGCTGCCGGACCAGCGGATACCCGAGGAACTGCGGCACCGCTTCGACGTGGTGGTGGCGGACAACGTGCTCCACCGCTACCCCGAGCCCGAGCAGGGGCCGGCCCTGGCCGCCCTGCTGCTGCGGCCCGGCGGGCGACTGCTGGCCGTCGAGCGGGCCGAGCTGACCCCGGTGGCGCTGCTGACGGCGGGCCTGCTCGACCGCGGCTACGTCACCTTCGACCGGGCGCGTCGGCTGGCCGGCACGCCGATGCTGCCGGCGTCGCGCTGGGCGGAGCTGTTCGCCCGGGTCGGTCTGCACGAGGCCGGCCACCTGGCGGTCGGCGACTCCTTCATGGAGCGGCTCTGGGCCCGGCGGCCGGAGGCCTCGCTCGACCCCGACCCGGCCGACCTGCGCGATCACGTGGCGGCCTTGCTGCCGGCGCACATGGTGCCGGAGCGGATCGAGGTGCTGCCCTGGCTGCCGCTGAGCGCCAACGGGAAGGTCGACCGGGCAGCAGTCACCGCGGCGCTGGCCGAGGGCGGTGACGAGGACGCCGATGAGCCGCCGCAGGGCGAGCTGGAGGAGCAACTCGCGGCCATGTGGGTGGAGTTGCTGGGGCTGGCGGTCGTCGGCCGACGGCGGAGCTTCTTCGAGCAGGGCGGCGACAGTCTGCTGGCCACCCGTTTCCTCGCCCAGCTGCAGCAGCGTTTCGGTGTGGAGCTGCCACTGCGCCGGATGTTCAACGGGCCCGGCCTCGCCCAGGTGGCGGCGGCCGTGGCCGAGGAGCTCGCACAGCACGACGACCTTGAGGAAGGCACTCTGTGATCGGCATCATCGGCGGCTACGGCGCGGTCGGCGCCCAGGCCGCCCGGCTGCTCGCCGCCCGGGGCGCGGGCCCGCTGCGGATCGGTGGTCGACGCCTGGAGCGTGCGGCCGAGCTGGCCGCCGCCCTGCCCGGCCCGGCCGAGGCCGTACGGGTCGACGTGGCGGACGACGCCTCGCTGGCCGAGTTCGTCGCCGGCTGCCGGGTCGTCGTGCACTGCGCGGGGCCCTCGCACACCTCGGCCGCCCGGGTGGCCCGGGCGGCGCTGGCGGCGGGTGCGCACCACGTGGACGCGGGCGCGCCGGATCAACTCGCCGACAGCGACGGTACGTTCAGCACGGTGTTCGCGGCGGGCGCGCTGCCGGGGCTCTCCGGGCTGCTCCCCCGCTGGCTCGCCGGGCAGGGCTTCGCCACCGTGCACGGGCTGACCTGCTACGCGGCGGTGCTCGACCGCTTCACCGCCACGGGCGCGGAGGATTACCTGCACGGCGTCCTCGGCGGCGGCAACGAGCCACTCGCCGCCTGGCAGGGCGGTGGGCGCCGGGCAGGGGCGCTGGCGCGGCAGTCCGGGCTGCGGCTGCCGCTCCTGCCGCGCTCCGTCGCCGCCTACCCGTACCTCGATGCCGAAGGCGAGCGGCTGGCGCACGACCTCGCCCTCGACCACGGCCGCTGGTACACCGTGCTCGACGGCGAGCACCTGCCGGCCGCGCTCGACGCCGCCCGTGGGCTCGACCGGGCCGAGGCCGTCGCGGGCCTGTGCCGGGCGACCGCCCTGGACACCGCCGGGCGCACCCCGTACGCGGCGCTGTTCGTCCAGCTCGACGGCACGGCCGACGGGCGCCCCCTGAGCCGGACGGCCGTGCTGCGCGCGCCCGGCATCGCCGAGCTGACCGGAGCCGTCACGGCGGCGGCCGCGCTGGCGGTGCTGCTGGGCGAGGTGCCGGCCGGGGTGCACTGGGCGGACGCGGTGCTCGATCCGGCCGCGACCGTCGAACGGCTCCCGGGCGCCATGGAGTTGACCGTGACCGACGGGCCGATCGGCGATCTCGTCGATCTCGTCGAGGAGGGAGTGCTGTGACCGGCCGCCGACTGCGAACCGTGGTGTGCGGGACGACGTTCGGGCAGTTCTACCTCGCCGCACTGGCCCGGCTGCCCGAGGAGTTCGAGATCGCGGGCGTGCTCGCGAGGGGCGGGCCCCGCTCCGTCGAATGCGCCCGCCGGTTCGGGGTGCCGCTGTTCACCGAGGTCGACCAACTGCCGGAGGACATCGACCTGGCCTGCGTCGTGGTGCGGTCGGGGGTAATGGGCGGGCCCGGCACCGAGCTCGCGCTGCGGCTGCTCGGCCGTGGCGTCCACGTCCTCCAGGAGCAGCCCGTCCACCACGACGACCTGGCCCGCTGTCTGCGCGAGGCGCGCCGGAACGGCGTGCGGTACCGGCTCGGCGACCTGTACGTCCGGCTCCCGGCGGTGCGCCGCTTCACGACGGCGGCACGCCGGCTGCTCGGTGAACAGCCGGCCCTGTCGGTGGACGCGGCCTGCTCGATGCAGGTCGCCTTCCCGCTGGTGCACCTGCTCGGCGACGCGCTCGGCAGCCTGCGTCCCTGGCGGATCGATCCCCCGTCGGGCCCGGCGGACGGCCCGTTCACGGTGCTGACGGGAGTACTCGGCGCCGTGCCGCTGACGCTGCGGGTGCAGAACGAGGTCGACCCGGCGGACCCGGACAACCACATCCAGCTGCTGCACCGGGTGACGATCGCCACGGCGGGCGGCACGCTCAGCCTGACCGACCCGCACGGACCGGTGTTGTGGCACCCCCGGCTGCACATCCCCGACGCGGTGAAGGAGCGCTTCGACTTCGACGGCCCGGACACCGGCCACCTCGCCGAACCGGCCACGACCGTGCTCGGCCCCGCCGGACCGCCGCCCTACCGGGAGGCGCTGAGCCGGACCTGGCCCGAGGCGATCGGCGCCGACCTGCTGGCACTGCACGCGGGCATCCTCGGCGAGCCGGAGGCCGAACGGCCCGACCAGTACCATCTGACCCTCACCCGACTGTGGCAGGACCTCACCTCCCGGCTCGGCTACCCCACGCTGCGGCCGGGGCAGGCTCACCAGCCCTTCCCCGTCGGCGAGTTGCTGGCGACGGTGGACGATGCGGCCGTCGTACCGCCCGCCCTGGACGGCCTGGTCGAGGCGGCGGCAGGAGCCGCCGAGCTCCAGGTGCGCGGCGTCGGAGCCGTGCAGGTCCGCGCCTTCGTCGAGCAGTTGGACGAGGCCGTGCTCGCCGGCATGCTGCTGGCACTACCGGGGGCCCTCGGCACCCTGGAGGAGATCCTCGCCACCGCCCGGGTAGCACCGGCCCATCACGGCCTGGTCGAACGCTGGCTGGCCGTTCTGGCCGAGCGTGGTCGGGTCGTCCGAGATGGCGAGCGATTCGTCGCGACCCGGACGGTCCGGCACGCCGAGGCGGCCGAGGCCTGGGACCGCGCGGCGGCCCTGTGGGCGGACGGGCTCGGCGCGCCCGAGTTCGTCGACTACCTGCGGCTCAACGCCGAACGGCTGCCCGCCCTGCTGAGCGGTGAGCAGCAGGCCGCCCTGCTGCTCTTCCCCGAGGGGCGCACGGAGCTCGCGGACACCGTCTACCGGGAGACGATCACCGCCCGCTACCTCAACACGGCCGTGGCGACCGCCGTCCGCCGCCTCGTCCCGGCCGACGGGCGACCGCTGCGGGTGCTGGAGGTCGGGGGCGGCACCGCCGCGACGACCGAGGCGGTCGTCCGGGCCCTGACGGTGACGGGCACGGCCGCGCCGAACGTCGACTACCTGTTCACCGACGTGTCCCGCTTCTTCCTCGGCCCCGCCAGGGAGCGGTTCGCCCGCCACCGCTGGCTGCGGCTCGGCGTGTACGACGTCGACCGGGCCCCACGCGAACAGGGACACTCCCCCGGCTCCTTCGACGTGGTCATCGCCGCCGGCGTGCTGAACAACGCCCGCGACACCGACGCCACCGTCCGCGCCCTGGTCGAACTCCTCGCTCCCTGCGGCTGGTTGCTGGTCACCGAGCCGACCCGCGAGCACCTGGAGATCCTCACCTCGCAGGCGTTCATGATGACCGCCCCCGAGGACGCCAGGGCGAAGACAGGCCGCACCTTCCTCTCCCCCGGCCAGTGGCTGGACGTGTTCGCCGGGGCGGGCCTGCGGCAGGTGCGGACGCTGCCGGCCGAGTCCCATGTCCTGGCTCCGCTCGGGCAGCGGCTCTTCGTCGCCCGCAAGGCCGAGAAATGAGAACCATGGAACTGACGTGCAGTCACGTCCTGTGCAAGGTCGACGACATCCGGGCGGCCGTACGGGACTTCACCGACCTCGGCTTCACCGTGGAGTGGGGCAGCGCACCGGCGAAGGCCCACAACGCGCTGATCTGGTTCGAGCAGGGCCCGTTCATCGAGCTCTTCGAACTCCCCTCCCGGTTCGCCCTGTTGCGCGGACCGTTCGGCCTCGCGTACGGCTCGGCAGCGAGCACCCGGCTCGCCAAGTGGGCCCGAGCGGGCGAGGGGTGGCGCGATGTCGCGCTGGAGACCACCGGCTTCGAGCTGTCCGGGACCCGCCGCGACCTGCGCGCCCGGGGTCTCCCGGCCTCCCGCGTCATGACCGGCCGCCGGACCAGGCCCGACGGACAGCCGGTCCGCTACCGGTTCCTCACCCCCGCCCCGGCCGGGCTCCCGTTCGTCGTCTCCGCCTACCACCCGCCGCAGCGGCCCGCTCATGTGGCCCACCCCAACGGCGCGCTCGGCGTCTCCCGGGTGCGGCTGGGCGTGGCCGCGAGCGACCGCGCCGCCTTCGACACGCTCGTCGGCGCGGACCCGTGGCTGACGCCCGAGCCCGCCGACCGCACCGGTGTCCTACACGTGGACCTGACCGGGCTGACGCACCCACTCGACGCCGCCGCTCTGCACGGCGCCGAGCTCGGCCCGGCCGCGTCGGAGCGGAGCGCACGATGGAACTCCTGACCCCCGCGAGCCCGGGCTACGACCGCGCCCGCCGGGTCCGCAACGCCCGGATCGACCGCCGCCCGGCGCTGATCGCCCGGTGCGCCGACGCCGATGACGTCACAGCCGCCCTCGCGCTCGCCCGTCGGCGCGGCCTGCCGGTGGCGGTGCGCGGCGGCGGCGCCCACGTGGCCGGCTGGGGCACCTGCGACGACGGGATGGTGCTCGACCTCAGCGGCATGAAGCGCCTCGAGATCGACCCGGACGCCCGCCTGGCGATCGCCGAACCGGGCCTCACCTGGGGCGAGTTCGACGCCGCCACGCAGCAGCACGGCCTCGCCCTGCCCGGGCCGCGCAACACCGACGTCGGCATCGCCGGCCACACCCTCGGCGGCGGGGTCGGCGACCTGTCCCGCCAGTTCGGGCTGACCAGCGACAACGTGGTCTTCTTCGACCTGATGACCGCAGACGGCCGCCGGGTGCGGGCCAGTGCGGACGAGCACCCGGAACTGTTCTGGGGCCTGCGCGGCGGGGGCGGCAACTTCGGCGTGGTGGTCCGGTTCGGCTTCCGGCTGCACCCGGTCACCCACGTGCTGGCCGGCCCGCTCGTCCACCCGGCCCGCCATGCACCGGCCGTCCTGCGGACCGCCCGGGACTGGCTCGCCACGGCGCCCGACGAGGCGTCGCTGGTCGCGCTCGCCTGGACGGCCCCGCCAGTGCCGTTCGTCCCAGAGCAGCTGCACTTCGAGCGCTCGGTCGTGCTGATCCCCACCTGGTTCGGCGCGCCCGAACAGGGCGACGAGGTACTCGCGTCGCTCCGGAACGTGGGACCGCGGCCGGTCTCGGACGGCGTACGACGGATGCGGTACGCGGACTACCAGCGGCTGCTGCCCTCCCCGCCCGGCTTCCGGGAGCAGAACGTCTACAACCGCGGCGAGTTGCTGCCCGAACTGTCCGACGCCGTCATCGACGACCTGCTCACCCGCTGGGCCGCCGCCGGGCCGAACTTCTCCGTGGTCCTCGGCGCCCTCGGCGGGGCCATCGGCCGTGCCCCGGCCGGGCCCACCGCCTTCACCCACCGCGACGCCCGCTGGTTCGTGGAGATCTGCGCCCAGTGGTACGGCGCGCCGGAGAGCGCCGTCCACCTGCGGCCGGCCCTCGACGGCTGGCGCGCCCTGCAGCCCGTGACCCGCGGACCGTACCTGAACCTCCTGCCCGACCCCGAGCCCGAGTGGGTGCGCGCCGCATACGGCCCAGCCACCTACGAGCGGCTGGTCCGGCTCAAGACGACCTGGGATCCGGACAACGTGTTCCGGTTCAACGCCACCATCCCCCCGCGACTCGAAGAGGACACCCGAGAAGCATGAGCGTCACCGAACTGATCACCGAACTCCGCGGCGCGGGCGTCCAGTTGTGGGAGGAGGCGGGCCAGCTGCGCTACCGCGCGCCCAAGGGCGCGCTCGGCCCCGAGCGGCTCGCCGCGCTGCGGCAGGCCAAGGAGGCCGTCCTGGCGCAGCTGCGGTCCGAGGGCGAGCGGCCGCTCGTCGTCCCCGATCCGCAGTCCTGTCACGAGCCCTTCCCGCTGACCGACGTCCAGGCCGCCTACCTGCTCGGCCGGGGCGGGGCCTTCGAACACGGCGGCGTCGCCTGCCACGTCTACCTGGAGGTCGGATACCCCGATCTCGACCCGGCGGCCGCCGAGGCCGCCTGGAACCGGCTGATCCGGCGCCACGACATGCTCCGGGCCGTCATCGCAGCCGACGGCCACCAGCGGGTGCTGCCGGAGGTGCCGCACCTCGCCGTCCCCGCCACCGATCTGCGCGGCGCCGGCGGCACCGACGCCGTCGAGGCCGAACTCGCCGCCGTCCGCGAGGACTTCGGCCACCGGGTGTACGAGACCAGCAGCTGGCCGCTGTTCGACCTGCGGATCACCAGGGCCGAGGGGCGGGCCGTGCTGCACCTGTCGATGGACTTCCTGATCGCCGACTGGGCGTCCATCTGGCTGCTGCTCGCCGAGTTCGAGACGCTGCACGCTACCCCGGACGCCGAACTCCCGCCGCTGGAGCTGCGGTTCCGCGACTACCTGCTCGCCGAGCGCGGCCTGCGGGAGTCCGACCGCTTCCAGCGCGACCGCGACTACTGGTGGGCCCGGCTGGACGAACTTCCGCCCGCGCCCGACCTTCCGCTCGCGGACCGCACGCCCGCCGAGCACCCGGCTGAGCGTCCGGCCGAGGCCCGCTTCCGGCGGCGCTTCCTCAAACTGGACGCCACCGCATGGGCGGACCTCAAGCGCCGGGCGCAGGAGCGCGGCCTCACCCCGTCCTCCGTGGTGCTCGCCGCCTACGCGGCCGCGATCGAGCGCTGGAGCCGCAGCCCGCGCTTCGCGCTCAACCTCACCGTGCTGAACCGCCTTCCGCTGCACCCCGAAGTCGACCGCGTGGTGGGCGACTTCACCTCGGTCAACCTGCTGGCCGTCGACTGGGCCGACGGCAGCACCTTCGCCGAGCGAGCAAAGAGCGTGAGCGGACAGCTCTTCGACGACCTCGACCACCGGCTCTGCTCCGGCGTCGAGGTGCTGCGCGAACTCGCCCGCCGCCGGGGCCGCGAGGCGGCGCTCATGCCGATCGTCTTCACCAGTGCGATCGGCCTCGGCGAGGCGGGCATCGGCACCGACGCACGGGCCGTCGGCCGGCTCGACGGCTTCGGCATCACCCAGACCCCGCAGGTGTTCATCGACTGCCAGGCGATGGACGACGCCGAGGGCCTCCAGGTCAACTGGGACGTCCGCGAGGGGATCTTCCCGGACGGCCTCGCGGACGACATGTTCGCCGCCTTCGAAGCCCTGCTGCGCTCCCTGGCCACCGCCGACGCACCCTGGGACGCCGACCAGGCCGTCCCCCTGCCCGCCTGGCAGGCCGAGGAGCGCCGCCGCGCCAATGACACCCGGGCCCCGCTGCCGAACACCCTGCTGCACCACGGCGTGTTCGCCCAGGCCGCCCGCACGCCGGACCGGCCCGCGCTGCTCGGCCCGCGCGGCACCGTCAGCCAGGGCGAACTCGCGGGCCGGGCCGCCGCCGTGGCCGAGGCGCTGAAGCAGGCCGGCTGCACTGCGGGCGAACACGTCGCGATCGTCATGGACAAGGGGCCCGAGCAGGTCGCCGCCGTGCTCGGCACCCTGCTCGCCGGGGCCGTCTACCTGCCGGTCGACACCGTCCAGCCGCCGCTGCGCCGGGCCGCCATCCTGGCCGACGCCGGGGTCCGGCACGTGCTCTCCCAGTCCTGGGTGGACACCGGTCCCGATGCCATCGCCGTCGACCGGCTGGCACCCGCCGCACCCCCGACCACCCTGCCCGGGGGCGACCCCGGCGCGCCCGCGTACGTGATCTACACCTCCGGCTCCACCGGCCGCCCCAAGGGCGTGGTGATCAGCCACCGGGCCGCCGGCAACACCATCGCGGACATCAACCGCCGCTTCGGTGTCACCGCCGAGGACCGCGTCCTGGCCCTCGCCCACCTGGGCTTCGACCTCTCGGTGTACGACGTCTTCGGGCCGCTCGCGGTCGGCGGCGCCCTCGTCCTGCCCGACCCCGAACGCCGCGCCGACCCCTCGCACTGGGCCGAGCTGGCCGCCGAGCACGGCGTCACCCTGTGGAACTCGGTGCCCGCGCAGCTGCAGATGCTCTCCACCTACCTGGAGACCGAGCCCGGCCTGGACCTGCCCGCGCTGCGCCTGGCCCTGCTCTCCGGCGACTGGATCCCGCTCACCCTGCCCGACGCCGTCACCACCCGCCTGCCCGGCCTGGAGGTCGTCTCCCTCGGCGGCGCCACCGAGGCGGCCATCTGGTCGATCGCCCACCCGTACCGCGGCCTGGAGCCGGGCTGGCGCAGCATCCCGTACGGGCGGCCGCTCGCCAACCAGGGCTTCCGGGTGCTGGACGCATCGCTGCGCGACTGCCCGGTGTGGACGGCCGGCGAGCTGTACATCTCCGGCGCGGGCCTGGCCCAGGGCTACCTCGGGGACGAGGAGACCACGGCGCAGCGGTTCGTGCTGACGCCCGGAGACGGGCAGCGCCTGTACCGCACCGGCGACTTCGGCCGGTACCTGCCGGGCGGGGAGATCGAGTTCCTCGGCCGTGAGGACACCCAGGTCAAGGTGCGCGGCCACCGGATCGAGCTCGGCGAGATCGAGTCCGCGCTGCTGGAGCACCCCGCCGTCGCGGCGGCCGGGGTGGTGCTGGACGGCTCGGGTGCGGAGCGCGGGCTGCTCGGCGTGGTGGAGAGCGCCCGGGTGGCCGAGGCGGTCCGCCCGGATGACCGGGCGCTGATCGAGGACGCCCGGAAGGCCGCCGAGTCCACCCTCGGCGGCCTCGACCGGGACACGGTCACAGCCTTCGCCGATCGTCTCGACCGGGCCGTGCTCGCCTCGATGGCGCTGGCCCTGCGGGAGGTGGCCGGCGAGGTCGCCGAGCAGCACCGGTGGCTGGCCGAGCGCTGGCGGGCCGTCCTGGCCGAGACCGACGTGGATGCGGCCACCGTGGACGAGGCCGTCGTCGCCGACCTCTGGACGGATGCCGGAGCGACCTGGACGGCCGAACTCGGCTCGCCCGAGTTCCTCTCCTATCTGCGGCGCAACGCCGACCGGCTCCCCGACCTGCTCACCGGCCGTCAGGACCCGGTGGAGCTGCTCTTCCCCGAAGGCGGCCTGGACACCACCCGCGCCCTGTACCGCGAGAACGCGATGGCCCGGTACCTGAACAGCGCGGTGAGCGGCCTGTTCCGCCGCATCGCCGCTGATGCCGCCACCGACCGCGACCGGCCGCTGCGCGTCCTGGAGGCCGGGGCCGGGACCGGGGGCACCACCGAGAACGTGCTGGAGGCCCTCTCCAGTGTCGACTGCGACTACCTGTTCACCGACGTCTCGCCGTTCTTCCTGCCCGAGGCGCGGGCCCGGTTCGGTGACCGCCCGGGCGTCCGGTTCGGCCTGTTCGACGTGGACGGCGACCACCGCGCCCAGGGCCTGGCCCCGAACTCCTTCGACGTGGTGCTGGCCGCCGGCGTGCTGGAGAACGCCCGGGACGTGCGGGCCGCGCTCGACCGACTGGTGGACCTGGTCGCGCCCGGCGGCTGGCTGATGCTCACCGAGCCGACCCGGGAGCACCCGTGGATCCTCGCTTCCCAGGCCTTCCTGATGACCCCGCCGGAGGACGACACGCGCCGCCACGGCCCGTCCTACCTGGACCGTGACCAGTGGCTCGGCCTCCTCGCCGACGCCGGGGCCCCGCTGGTGCACAGCCTGCCCGCGGACGACCACGCCCTGGCCCCCCAGCACGTCCACCTGTTCGCCGCCCGGCTGAAGACCGACCGCATGCCGGTGACCGAGGCCGAGCTGCGCGGCCACCTGGCGGCCCGACTGCCCGCGCACATGCTGCCCTCGCACCTCCAGGTCGTGGACGCCCTTCCGCTGACCGGCAACGGCAAGGTCGACCGCCGTACCCTGCGCACCTGGCGCCCGGCGGCCGACGCCTCCGCGCGGACGGCGGCCACGGACCGGCCGGCCGACGAACTCGAGTCCCGCCTGGCCGAGTTGTGGGCCGCAACGCTCGCCGTCGACGCGATCGGTCGGACCGAGAGCTTCCACGAGCGCGGCGCGGACTCCCTGATCACCGCACGGATGGCCGGACGGCTCCGCGAGGAGCTGCCGGAGGCCCACGACGTCCCCTTCGACACCCTGCTGCGGCAGATGCTCAACCAGCCGACCGTCGAGGCCCTCGCCCGCTTCCTGCGCGGGCGCGCCACCCCGGACACCACCCCCGAGGGCCGGCGCGGCACGACCGGCAACGCCCTGCTGGTGCCGTTCGGCACCGGCGGCGACGGCCCGCTGCGCGTCCTGTTCCACGCCGGCCTCGGCACCATGGACTGCTACCGGCCGCTCGCCAAGGAGCTGGTCGCCCAGAACCTGGGCCCGGTGCTCGGCATCGTCGTCGACGACCCCGAACGGTACTGCGCGCTCGACCCCGCCGAGGTGATCGAGCGGGCCGCCGACGACTACGCCGAACGCCTGCTGACCGAGGGGCACCAGCGCGTCCAGCTGGTCGGCTACTGCCTGGGCGGCCTGTACGCCACCGAGGTGGCCCGGCGGCTCGACGAGCGCGGCGTCCAGGTGGAGGACCTGGTGCTGGCCAGCAGCCACCCGGTGGTCTTCGACGTCGAGGACGACCTGATGATCGAGACCCTGTTCATCCCCAACCTGCACATCGAGCTCACCCAGGCGGGCTTCGACGGGATCGACCCGGACGCGGCCGTCCACGCCTTCATGCAGGTGATCGAGCGCAACGGCGGCCGGGTGCCGGCCGGCTCGCTGGTCGAGGTCGGCGGCGACCCCGCGTCGGACTCCGTCGCCGCCTACTTCCGCCGGCTGTCGGAGCACACCCGCGAGGAGCGCTTCGCCCGGTACGCGAAGGCCGCGACCGAGGTCACCGGCCAGGAGCTGATGCCCGAGAT
The DNA here is from genome assembly GCF_042887525.1 of Kitasatospora sp. NPDC057936. Lineage (NCBI taxonomy): Bacteria > Bacillati > Actinomycetota > Actinomycetes > Kitasatosporales > Streptomycetaceae > Kitasatospora > Kitasatospora sp. NPDC057936. The sequence continues at coordinate 24,238 of NZ_JBHVPD010000055.1, read as the reverse complement.
GGCCGAGGGAATGTTCCGGGTCTTCCGGCAGAGCTTCCGCTCCGCGCGTTTCACGCCGCCGCCGTACGCGGGCGACATCCGCTTCCTGCGCCCGCGCGGCGCCTCGGGCTTCGCCCCCGGCATGGACGAGACCACGCTCGCCTTCTGGCGCGACGTCTGCCTCGGCGAGTTCGCCGTGACCGACATCGAGGGCAACCACTTCAGCTGCATCGAGGAGCGGAACGCCCGCGCCGTCGCCGACCTGATCGCCGCCCCGTTGCGCGCCGCCGCCCGCTGACCCGCTTCCGACAGGAGAAACACCGTGCTTCAGCACTATCAAGAGGCCCTCTTCGAGGGCGAGTTCGACCCGCTCGCGATCACCGCCCAGCTGGTCGGCTCCGGCCTGCTCGGCGAGTACGTGGTGTACGAGCGCCAGTCGTGCTGGCACGTCGCCGGGAACCCGGTGGCGGAGATCCGGGTGGACGACCGACGGGTGCACACCCTCCTCGCCGGAGGCGGCTCGGCCGAGGACTGGTCCGGCAGACCGTGGCGGCAGGTGGAACGGGCGCTGGGCCGGATACCGGTGGCGGACTGGCACGCGTACGGCTGGGCCTGCTTCGAACTGGCGAGCCGTCCCGGCTCCGGTACCGCCGAGCCGCTCGCCCATCTCTTCGTCCCCGGAGTCGAATTCGAGGTGCGGGCGGACCGGGTCCGGGTCAGGGCACTGGAGGGGAGCGACCTCGACGCGGCCCGCAAGCTCCTGACCGAGCCCGCCCAGGGCCCCGACCCGACCTGCGTGCCCCTCGACGTCCGGCAGGCCGACACCGCCTACCAGGCCGGGGTCGCCCACGCGGTGGCGGAGATCGGGCGCGGCCGACTGGAGAAGGTGATCCTCTCGCGGCCGGTCCCCGTCCCCTTCCCGGTGGACCTGACCGCGAGCTACCTGGCGGGCCGTCGGCACAACACCCCGGCCCGCTCGTTCCTGCTCGACCTCGGTGGCTGGCAGGCGGCCGGGTTCAGCCCGGAGACGGTGGTCGAGGTCGACGCGGTCGGGACGGCCAGCACCCAGCCGCTGGCCGGCACCCGGGCGCTCACCGGCGACCCGGACACCGACGAGGCGCTGCGCGCGGAGCTGTTCCGGGACCCGAAGGAGGTCTTCGAGCATGCCTCATCGGTCCGGCTCGCCGTCACGGAGCTGGAGTCGGTCGGCGAGCCCGGCGCCTGCCGGGTCAGCGAGTTCATGGCCGTCAGACGGCGCGGCAGCGTCCAGCACCTCGCCTCCCGGGTGACCACCACGCTCGCTGACGGCCGCACCGCCTGGGACGCACTGGGCGCGGTGTTCCCGCCCGTCACGGCCTCGGGCATCCCGAAGGCCGCCGCGTACCGGCTGATCGAGGAGTTGGAGGAGCAGCCGCGCGGGCTGTACTCGGGGACGGTCCTGATGGCCGCCGCCGACGGCTCGCTGGACGCCGCGCTCGTCCTGCGCGCCGTCTACCAGCGGGACGGCCGGGCCTGGCTACGCGCCGGGGCCGGCGTGGTGGGCACCTCCCGGCCGGCCCGAGAGTACGAGGAGACCTGCGAGAAGCTGGCGAGCGTCGCCCCCTACCTCGTCCCCGCCGCTCGTCACGGCCATGAGGAGGGCTGACATGCTCGACGGATTCACCCCCTGGCCCGAGGATTTCGCGGCGCGCTACCGCGAGCTCGGCTACTGGCAGGGCCGCACGCTCGGCTCGGTGCTGCGCGAGCGGGCCCTGAGCGCCCCGGAGAGCACCGCCGTCGTGGACGGCGCTCGCCGCTGGACGTACCGCGAACTCGACCTGCGGGCCGACCGGTTGGCCGCCGGCCTGCACCGGCGCGGCATCGCCCCCGGCGACCGGGTGCTGGTGCACCTGCCCAACGTCGCCGAGTTCGTGTCGCTCTGCTTCGCGCTGTTCCGGCTCGGTGCCGTCCCGGTCCTCGCGCTGCCCGCCCACCGGGAGACCGAGATCACCCACCTGGCCCGACTCTCCGGGGCCGTCGCGTACGTCATCCCGGACCGCCATCTCGGTTTCGACCACCGGGAGCTCGCCCGAGCCGTCCGGGCCCGACGGCCAGGGCTGCGCGAGGTGCTGGTGGTCGGCGAGCCCGAGGAGTTCACCGCGCTGGAGGAAGTCGACGCCACCCCGCCGCCCCTGGCCGGCCCGGCGTCCTCGGACGTCGCCCTGCTGCTGCTCTCCGGCGGCACGACCGGCGTGCCCAAACTGATCCCCCGTACGCACGACGACTACCTCTACAACGCCACCGCGAGCGCGGCCGTGACCGGCATGGACGCCTCGACCCGCTACCTCGCAGCGCTTCCCGTCGCGCACAACTTCCCGCTGGCCTGCCCCGGGGTGCTCGGCACGCTGGCGGTCGGGGGCACGGTCGTCCTGTCCCCGACCCCCAGCCCCGAGGACGCGTTCCGGCTCATCGAGCGGGAGCGGGTCACCGTCACCGCACTGGTTCCGCCGCTCGCACTGCTCTGGCTGGAGGCCGCCACCTGGTCCAGCGGCGACCTGAGCAGCCTGGAACTGCTCCAGGTCGGCGGGGCCCGACTGAAGGAGGAGGCGGCGAAGCGGATCGGCCCGGCGCTCGGCTGCCGCCTCCAGCAGGTGTTCGGGATGGCCGAGGGGCTGCTCAACTTCACCCGGCCGGAGGACCCCGAGCGCCTCGCGCTGTCCACCCAGGGCCGGCCGCTGGCCGAGCACGACGAGCTGCGGATCGTCGGCGCCGACGACCGGGAGGTGGCCCCGGGGGAGGTGGGCGAGCTGCTGACGCGCGGCCCGTACACGCTGCGCGGCTACTACCGGGCGGACGACCACAACCGCTCGGCCTTCACCACCGACGGCTTCTACCGCAGCGGCGACCTGGTGCGTCGACTGCCCAGCGGCCACCTGGTGGTCGAGGGGCGGGTGAAGGACGTCATCAACCGCGGCGGCGACAAGATCCCGGTCGAGGAGGTGGAGAACCACCTGCTGGCCCACCCGGCCGTGCACGACGTCGCACTGGTGGGCGTGCCGGACGAGGCGCTCGGCGAGCGCTCCTGCGCCTGCGTGATCGCGCACGGCACCCCGCCCGGCCGCGCCGAGCTGAACGCCCACCTCACCGCACTCGGGCTGGCGGCCTTCAAGCTGCCGGACCGGGTGGTGGTGCTGGAGGACTTCCCCCGGACCGCGCTCGGCAAGGTCAACAAGTCCGAACTCGCCACGATACTGAAGGAGTTGACGCATGGCTGAGCGCGGTGGCCTGCGCGTGCTGGCCGGGCTGGTGGCGCTGGCACCGGCGGTACGCGCCCGGCTCGTCCGAGCCGCCCTGCTGGGCGTGCTCGGCGGTGCCGCCACGGTGGCCGGGTTCGCCTGCGCGGCCTTCGCCGTGGGCCGGTTGTTCACCGACGACGGGTCGGTTCCGGTGGGCTGGCTGGCCGGAGCACTGGCCGGCCTGCTGGTCTCGTTCGCGAGCCGGTGGCTGGCCGAACACCTGGCGCACGAGGCCAGTTACGACCTTGAGGTGGTACTCCGGCGCGAGCTCGCCGACGCACTCGCCCGGATGCCGCTGGGCGAGGTCCAACGGCTCGGCTCCGGCCGCGTCAAGAAGATCGTCCAGGACGACGTCAAGGCGCTGCACAACGCGGTGGCCGACGCGCTGCCGTTCGTCGGCTCCGGCCTCGCCCAGCCGCTCGCGGCGCTGCTCACCCTCGGAGTGGTGCAGTGGCGGCTGCTGATCGCCGTCCTCCTGATCGTGCCGATCGCCGTACTCTGCCTGTCCCTGTTGACCCGGGACCACGCCGAGCAGCGGGCCCGCTACAACCGCGCGAACGAGAACGTGAACGCGGCCGTCGTCGAGTTCGTCCAGGGCATGCCGGTGGTACGGACCTTCGACGACGGCAAGGGCTCCTTCGGCCGGTTCTCCGCCGCCGTACGCGAGTTCACGGAGGCGGTGGCCTCCTGGATCGCCACCTCGCGCACCTCCGGCGTCCTCAACCAGCTGTTCATCGTCCCGCTGCCGACGCTGCTGATCGTCGCGGCCTCCGCCGTCCCGATGCTGGCGGCCGACTGGATCTCCGTCCCGGACCTGGTCCTCGCCCTGATGATCGGCGCGATGCCGGTCGAGGCGATCGCCCCGCTGATGCACCTGACCAACTTCCTCAACGACTCCAAGGCCGGCGCCGTCCGGATCGCAGGATTGCTGCACACCCCGCCGCTGCCCGAGCCCGCGAATCCGCGCGAACCGCAGGGCTCCGCGATCAGTCTGGAGGGCGTCCGCTTCCGCTACGCCGCCGAGCGGGGCGAACCCGTCCTGGACGGCGTCGACCTGGACGTCCCGACCGGCACGGTCTGCGCCCTGGTCGGGCCGTCCGGCTCCGGCAAGTCGACGGTGGCCAGGCTGATCCCGCGCTTCTTCGACGTCGAGGCGGGCACCGTCCGGGTCGGCGGCGTCGACGTGCGCGAGATCCGCACCGAGACGCTGCTGCGGCACGTCACGCTGGTCTTCCAGGACCCGTTCCTGGTCTCCGGCACCGTCGCCGAGAACATCCGCCTGGCCCGGCCCGAGGCCACCGACGAGGAGGTCCGGACGGCCGCCGAGGCCGCCGCCGCGCACGAGTTCATCACCCGTGAACTGCCCGACGGCTACGACACCCAGGTCGGCGAGCGCGGCGCCCGGCTCTCCGGCGGGCAGCGCCAGCGGATCACCATCGCCCGTGCCGTCCTGTCCCGGGCCCCGATCGTGATCCTGGACGAGGCCACGGCCTTCGCCGACCCGGAGAGCGAGGCCGCCATCCAGGACGCCATCGCCCGGCTGACCCACGGCCGAACCGTCCTGATCATCGCCCACCGGCTCTCCACCATCGTCGACGTCGACCAGATCGCCGTCCTCGACCGCGGGCGGATCGTCGAACGCGGCCGCCACCCCGAGCTGGTCGCCGCCGGTGGCCGCTACGCCCGGCTCTGGGCGCGCCACGAGGTGGCTGCGGCCTGGGGGCTGGCCAGCGGCCGCGAGAGGGAGGTCTCCCAATGAGGCGGATCCTGCGCCTGATGTTCACGGCGGCGGGCCCGTACGCACCGCAGTTCCGCGCCACCCTGCGGGTGTCGCTCACCGCCAGCGCCGTCCAGGCGGCGGCGTACGCGAGCTTCGTACCGCTGCTGGCCGAACTCTCCCGCGACCCGGTTCGCACCGGGCACGCCTGGCTGTGGGTCGGGGTGCTCGCCGCCCTGGTCGTCACCGAGGGCGCCCTGCGCGTCCGGGAGTCGGGCTTCACCTATGGCTACTGGCACCTGGTCACCCAGGCGACCAGGCTGCGCCTCGGGGAGCGGCTGCGCGCGATGCCGCAGCAGGAGCTCGCCCGGCGGGCGGCAGGCGACCTGACCTCGGTGGTCGGCGCCAACGCCACGGCCGCGGCCACCGCCGTGTCGGCCCTGTCCACGCTGTTCGTGCAGCTGGTGACGGTACCCGTGGTGCTGGGGGCCGTCGTGCTGGCCGTGGACTGGCGGCTCGGGCTGGTGCTCGCCGTGTCGGCCGGCGCGGCACTGCCGTTCGTCCGCCGGGTACAGCGCTCCTCCAACACGGGCTTCCACGCCGTGGACGAGGCGGACGCGGCGTCCGCGAACCGGATCGTCGAGTACGTGCAGGGCCTGCCGGTGTTCAAGGCGACCGGCCAGGCGGGAGCCGACTCGCCCCGGCTGGCCGCCGTCCTCGCCCACCAGCACCACGCCCAGTCGGCGGCGAACCGCTCGGCCGCCGCGCCGCTCGCCGCCGCCCAACTCCTGGTCCGGCTGGCCCTGGTGGCGCTGGTCGCGCTCGGCTCGGCGCTGGTCCTCGACGCAAAGTTGTCGCTCGGCCTGCTGGTCGCCATCGTCGTGACGGCCGCCCGGTTCGCCGAGCCGCTGAGCATGGCCGCCGTGATGACCAAGCTCTTCGAGATGTCCGAGGCCGCCCTGACCAGGATCGACGAGGTCCTGCGGGTGGAACCGCTGCCCGTCGCCCCCGGCGGGACGGAGCCGAAGGACTTCGAGATCCGCTTCGAGCACGTCACCTTCGCCTACGACGGCCGCGACGAGCCCACGCTGCGCGCCTTCGACCTCACCGTCCCCGAGCGCAGCCTGACCGCTCTGGTCGGGCCCTCGGGCTCCGGCAAGACCACCGTGACCAGGCTGATCAGCCGCTTCGCCGATCCCCAGCACGGCACCGTACGGATCGGCAGGGTCGACCTGCGCACCCTCGAACCGGACGAGGTGCTTCGCCACATCGCCGTCGTGTTCCAGGACGTCTACCTCTTCGACGACACCATCCGCGCCAACATCGCGCTCGGCCGCCCCGACGCCACCGACGCCCAGATCGAGGCCGCGGCCCGCGCGGCCAACGTGCACGAGTTCGTCGCCCGGCTGCCCCTGGGCTACGACACCCGGGTCGGCGAGATCGGCTCCGCGCTCTCCGGCGGCGAGCGGCAGCGGATCTCCATCGCCCGGGCCATCCTCAAGGACGCGCCGATCGTGCTGCTCGACGAGCCCACGGCCGCCCTGGACACCGAGTCCGAGGTGGTGGTGCAGCAGGCCGTGGACCGCCTGGTGGCCGGCCGGACCGTCGTCGTCATCGCCCACCGGCTCTCCACCGTGGTGGGCGCCGACCAGATCGTGGTGGTCGACGACGGCCGCATCACCCAGCGAGGCACCCACGCCGAGCTGCTCACCGACGCCGACGGCCGCTACGCCCGGATGTGGACCGCCCAACTGGCCGCCCGCCACTGGCACCTGCCGCCGACAGATGCCGGAGTCCCCTAGAGGCTGCCCTAACGCCGCGAACGGTTGAGAGGGCAAAGCCCGTCTGGGCTCCGCCCCCTCAATGGTGGTGGAGGCGTACGGCAGCAGTACGTTGCCAGAACCTAGCGGCGGCCGAACACCACGGCGCGGCAGTGGTGTTGAGGCCGCGGACGCGACCCGGACTCGGGTCCTGTCGATGGCGTCAGCCGGACACAGGCGAGCGCCGAGTAGGCAGCTCACCCGCGCCTCGGCAGCTCGTATCACGGGCCGTTAAGCTCCCGCAGGTCGCCGCCTGACACGCCACGTGCCGCAGCCGGCCTCACGCCCTACGCCGGACTTCCGGCGCACTCCAGCTGCCCTACGCGTGTTTCGAGTCCAGCGGGTAGGTACCAGCCTTCGATCGTGGGTGTCATGTAGAGGCGGGCTTTGAGGCCGAGGAGGAGCTGGCGGCGGTGTTCCTGGTCGGCTTGGGTCCAGGCGTCGGCGAAGGTCTGACCGGTATCGACGTCGACCCAGGCGGAGGGGCGTTGTGGGAGGGCTGCGAGGCGGCGGCGTTCGTCGACGAGGACTTCGAGGGCCTCGGAGTACTCGTCGTCGCCGCCGGGGTAGTCGAACAGGTTGCGGCGTTTCTCCTCGCGAAGGTCGCGCATGGCCTGGGTGACGTGGTAGAGCTGCTCGGTGTGGTCCTCGCCGGGGATGAACCCGCGCACCGTCATCGCCAGCCCCGCCAGGCGCTCCACCAGAGCGGTGATCGCGGCGGTGACCCGTTCCCCCTTCACGGACTGCCCCTTGCAAGCCGGTTTGCCCGCCGTCTTCGCGCACCGGTAGTACTCATACACCCGGCCGTTCATGGCGAGGTTCACCTGCCGGTAGAACCGGTCGCCGCAGCGGTCACAATGGACCACACCGAGCCAGGGCCAAGCCCCGTTGGAGCGTTCCTTGGTGACCGACCACTCGTCCATCGCCGCCTGGACCGCGGCCCACTCCTCCTCCGTGAACAACGGCTTGGCCATCCGGATCGGCAGGCCCTTCGCGTCACGGGCGATCTTGCGCGCCTTGACGGAGCGGCCGGTCAGCTTCAGGCCCATCGACGCCGGCGAGCGGAGGATCTTCCCCACGCTGGTGGGGTTCCAGTGGTTCGACGGCGGCGTCTTGCGCTTGCTCGAGTACGACTCGCCCTGGTTCTTGTACGCGTGGGTGGCCGGGGTGTCGAAACCCGCGGCTTCCAGGGCTGTGGCGATCATCCACTGGCTCTGCCCCTCCAGGAGAAGCTTGCCCATGTACCGGACGGCCTCGGACGTGACCGGGTCCGGTTCGAGGGTGCGCCCGCCGCCGGGACGGTCGACGATCCGGTACCCGTAGGGCGGCTGCCCGCCGGCCCAGCGGTCCGTCTTCCGCAGGTGCTTGTGCGCGGCGGTGACCCTCGCCTTGATCCGCTTGAGCTCCATCTCGGCGAAGATCGACGCCAGCATCAGGAACACCTTCGCCAGCTCGTTCCCGAACGACGACTTGCGGCCCTCCCGACAGTCCAGCGTGATGCCGTCGTCCGTGAACACCAGGACCTTGCGGTTCTCCTCTGCCCAGTGGGCGACATCGGCGCAGTCCTTGGCCGAGCGGAACGCCCGGTCGACCTTGGCCCACACCATCGCGTCCCACTCGCTCTGGCGGTCGGTGAGCCACGGCCCGAGGTCCGGACGCTTCCAGGGAGTGATCTCGGCGGAGACGTCCAGATCCTCGAAGGACCCGATGATCTCCCACTCCTTCGAGAGGGCGTGCCGGGTCGCCGACTCCGCCTGGACCAGGTGCGAGACCTTGCCCTCGTCCCCATGCGTGTCCGAGACACGCGAACCCACCACTGCTCGAACCGGCGCCGAAGCTGTCATGATGCCCACGGGAGGCCCCCTACCGCCCAGACCAGCGGACACCCTCGAAGAGGCTGCACTCGAACGGGTGGACCTTTTTCGAAAAGGCGTCTATCCGCTGGAGAGTAGACCTAAGTGTCTCGCCGGTATTGGGGAGAGCCGAGTTCGACACCGAGATCGTGGACCAGCTGCCCGACCACAAGATCGCCTGGCGCACCACCGGCGGCGAGGTCCAGCAGATGGGCGTGGTCACCTTCGAGCGGCTCGACGACCAGCACACCACGGTCCGCCTGGCCATCGACTTCGAGCCCGACGGCGTCGCGGAGAAGGCAGCCGACGCCATGGGGATGGTCGACCGCCGGGTCAAGGGCGACCTCAAGCGCTTCAAGTCCTTCATCGAGGATCACGGCGTCGAGGAAGGCGGCTGGCGTCGGCCGCATCACCCCGGGAGGCTGACAACCGACCTCGGCAGCTTGCCGAAGCGGTGGTGCCGGCCACGCCGGTGCCGCCGCTTCCTGCCGCGGAGGGCTGCTCGACCAGACAGGGTCAGCCGCTGCCGACTGCGCCGTTGCCGGCTTGCCACTCGCGGACTCGCGCGGTGTGCCAGTCGATGCCGCGCATGGCCTCGGCCTCCGACAATCCGCTCAGCTCCGCCACGACGCTCAGCCCCACCGGTGTGTCCAGGGTGGCCAGCGCGCGGCGGATCTTGGCTGCCCATTGCTCTTCCGGCATGAACGGCCGGTCCCGGTACTCCTCCACCAGAGCGGCCAGGTGGTCCACGGTGCACGCGGTCAACCCGCGTTTGCCGTCCAGGGACGGGTTGGTGTCGTGCACGGCCGAGGAGTCGGGAACGATCGCTGCCAGCAGTTCGTCGTCACCGGCTACCTGACCGCACAGATCGCAGATGTCGTACGGTTCGAAGTCCCCGGCCGAGGGCCGTTCGCCACCCGGAGGAACACAGCTGCCCGTCATGGCCGACGCCTTCCCTCCTCCCCCTGCTCGAAGTCCGTGGCCATCGCTTGAAGGCCCGGGTGCCCGGGGGCCACTGACCGGACCTCAGGGCCCGCGAGCCCGAGTCCGGCAAAGCGTGAACCGCCAGGTTTGTCCGCATGGCCCGCCGGTACCGGCGCAAACCCGGTGCCCGGTCAGTCCTTCTCCTGCTGGGGCGGGTCGGGGTTCTCCGTGCGTTGCTCGGCCACCGGCTTGCCGGCCCGGACAGTCTTGGCAGGTGCCGGCTGGTCCTCCGCCGGCCTGTCTTTCGTGGCGTCCGTCTCGTGGTGCAGGGGCACACCGCCGGCGCCGCCCTGGGGTACGTCATCCATCACTCTCTCCTCGCCGTTCCCGCCCGTGGCGCAGGGCCGGGGGTACAGCGCCGGCACGGCCGGTGGCCTGCCGGTTTCCCCCCTGCCGTCGACACAGGCGGGGTCCAGTTCCAATCGGGCCCGATCACGTCCGGGCGGGCCGCCAGCACTGGCCGGGGTACTGGGCGCTGTGGCCTGCGGCTGGGCGCCGGCGGCCTGGGCGATGGTGCGCCGGGCGCCGGGCGAGCCGGCCCGGCATCTGTCCGGCGTGGTCAGTCTTCGCCGAGGACGGCGTAGCGTTCCGCATCGTCCTGCTCCCAGCGCTTCTCGACCGGCTCAACGGGCGCCGGGCGGGGTTCGGCCTCGCGGTGCTCGGCCTGCTCGGGTATGCGGACGGCTCGGCCCGGGCCGCCGCCTTCGCGCGCGTCCATGGGGGCCACCTCCGGAGGTTCTCGAAAGCCCGAACCGGACTTCCTGGTAGGTGCTCTCGGCTACCCGGCCTCCCCTCCGGGAAACCCCTGCGAGAGTGACCGGCGGGCGTGGCACCGCGCACGGCGCCGCTGCTGCTGCCGCGGGCAACCGCCGCGCAGCGTGCCCTGAGAAGCCCCGGCCCGGACGCGTCTGGGGACCGGCGCGCTGGGTAGGCGCGAGTGCGGAGCAGGCGGGGATTTCGAGGTCCGGTGGCATCCGTGCCGCGGAGCCGTGCGGCCGGCCCTCACGGGCAGGGGTACCGGGCCGACACGGTGACCGAAGCCCTGCCGCCCGGCCGCCCCACCAACCCGTGGCTCCCCGAACCGCTCAGGAGCAGCTGATGACCACCACCGCCCCGACGCGGACCGCAACCCGCCGACGCTACCTGCTCTGCCCGCCGACCTACTTCACCGTCGAGTATGCGATCAATCCGTGGATGGACCCGAGTCGCCCGGTCGACACCGGTGCCGCTCTACGGCAGTGGCAGACGCTCCAGGCCACACTTCGGGAGCTGGGCCACCGGGTCGAGACCATCGCTCCACGGCCACGGCTTCCCGACATGGTGTTCGCCGCCAACGGCGCCTCGGTGGTGGACGGCCGTGTCCTGGTCGCCCGGTTCCGGCACCCCGAACGGGCGCCGGAGGCGGCGGCGCACCGCGTCTGGTTTCGCCGGGCGGGGTTCCGGCCTCTGGTCGCTCAGCTGCCGAACGAGGGCCAAGGCGACTTCCTGCCGGTCGGCGGCAGGGTCCTGGCGGGCTCGGGTCTGCGGACCAGTGCGGCCGCCCACCGTGAGGCCGAGCTGGCGTTCGGCTGGCGCGTCGTCAGCCTGCGGCTGACCGATCCGCGCTACTACCACCTCGACACCGCACTGGCCGTGCTGAGCGAGGACCAGATCATGTACTACCCCGCGGCCTTCACCCACGAGAGCGACCGCACTCTGCGCGCGCTCTTCCCCAGGGCGATCCTGGCCTCCGACCACGACGCGTCCGTCCTCGGGCTGAACGCGATCAGTGACGGCCGCCATGTCCTGCTGACGGACGCCGCCCACGATCTCGCCGCCCAGCTCCGCGCGGACGGCTTCGCGCCCGTCGGCGTGCACCTGCCCGAGCTGCTGAAGGCCGGCGGCGGACCGAAGTGCTGCGCCCTGGAGCTCCACCCGGCGCCCCGGAGGTCGGCGTGAACGCGCCCGACGGCCTGGCGCCAGTTCTGCCGCACCCTCGTGGCCCGGTCTGCGCCGAGCTCTTCCCCGCCCTGCGTACCACCCCCAGCCCGACGGCCCGGATCGGGCGCCCGCCGGTCGGCGACCCGTGGGGCGAAGACGTCCAGCTGGCGCTCTACGTCTGCTACGAATTGCACTACCAGGGCTTCGCCGAGGTCGACCCCGAGTGGGAGTGGCACCCGGCGCAGTTGGCCCTGCGGTCCGCGCTGGAGCGCACCTTTCTCACCGCTGTCCGGCGGGAGACCGGCGATCCGCGGCCGCTGGCCCGGGCCCTGGCCGGTCTGCTGGCCGACGACACGGGCGGAACCGGCCCGTCCCACCACCTGCTCGACCGCGGGGAGCGCTGGCAGGCGCGCGAGTATTTGGTGCACCGCTCGCTCTACCACCTGAAGGAGGCGGACCCGCAGATGTGGGTGGTGCCGCGGCTGCCCCACCCTGCCAAGGCCGCTCTGGTCACGGTGCAGTACGACGAGTACGGCGCCGGCCGCCCCGAGCGGGCCCACGCCCAGCTGTTCGCCGAGATGATGGCCGACCTCGGCTTGGACCCGGGCTACGGGCACTACCTCGACGCCGTCCCCGCGCCCACGCTGGCAGTGGTCAACCTGATGTCGCTGTTCGGTCTGCACCGCTCGCTGCGCGGCGCGCTCGTCGGCCAGTTCGCGACGGTGGAGATCACCTCCCCGCCCGGCGCCGCCCGCCTCGCCGCCGCGCTCGAACGCCTGGGCGCCTCCCCTGCGGGCACCCTGTTCTACCGCGAGCACGTGCTGGCCGACGCCGTCCACGAACAGCTCGTCCGGCGCACCGTCATCACGCCGCTGGTCAGGGACGACCCCTCGCTCGGCCCCGACATCGCCTTCGGAATCGCCGCCACCGGCGCCGTGGAGGGCCGGTTCGGAACTCACCTGCTCACTTGCTGGCAGCGCGGCCGCAGCTCCCTGAGGGCGCCCCTGGCCGAACTGCCCGTGCGGGTAGCGCGGATCTGAGGCTCATGGGTCAAGACGGATGAACTGGGCAGGCGCCCACCATGCTTCTCCTACAACCTCCCGGCGTCTATCCCGCTCAGGGCGACACCTCGCTCCTGATCGAGGCACTGCGCGACGAGCAACCACCACCGGGATCAACGCTTCTGGACCTCGGCACCGGCAGCGGGGCGGTCGCGCTGGCCGGCGCCGAACTGGGCGCCGCGGTGACCGCCGTGGACCTGTCCCGGCTGGCGCTGGCCACCGCCTGGGCGAACGCCCGGCTGCGTCACCTGCGCGTCACGCTCCGGCGGGGGGATCTGACCTCGCCGGTCACGCGTCGCCGCTTCGATTTCATCGTCTCCAACCCGCCCTACGTCCCCTCGGCCCGCAGCCGGCTCCCTCGGCGCGGCATCGCCCGGGCCTGGGACGCCGGGCCCACGGGGCGGCTGCTGCTGGACCGGATCTGCTCGCAGGCGCCCCGGCTGTTGACCGCCGGCGGCGTGCTGCTGGTGGTGCAGTCCTCCCTGGCGGACCCGGCGGCCACCGTCGCCGCGCTGCACCGAACCGGGCTGCGGGCCGGTGTGACGGCGACTCGGACCCAGCCGTTCGGGCCGGTCATGTCCGAGCGGACCCACTGGTTCGAGGACCGTGGTCTGATCGCGCGCGGTCAGCACGAGGAGACCTTGGTGGTGGTGCGCGGTGTCCGGCCGTGACGAACAGGCCGTTCCCCGGCTGCGGCTGACCGGCAGCGGTCCGGTGCTGGTCGACGGACCGGTGGAGATCGTGCTCCCCGACGGGCGGAGCATCCGGGCCGACCGCCCGGTGACCGAGCTGTGCACCTGCCGCCGCAGCCGCCGCTACCCCTTCTGCGACACCAGCCACCGCAACCGTGACCACGCGGAACACCCGTCGGCGGACACCTGAGAGTGCGCGCCGTCGTCAGCCGGGCCGGTAACGCGCCGGATCCCGCCCGGGATGATTGGAGAGCGAGATGAGGGCAATGTCGAAGCGAACCCCGACCGCCGGACGGATCGCCCTGGTGACCGGCTCCTCACGAGGTCTCGGCCTCCTGATCGCCGGCGAACTCGCCTCGCGCGGCTGCCGCGTAATGCTCTGCGGACGCGACGAACTCGCCCTCGCACGGGCCCTGGCCAAGCTGCGCGGACTGCCCGGGGCGGTCGCGGCCACCAGCTGCGACCTGACCTCCGCCGACGCCCCCGCCAAGCTACTTGACGGGGTGCGCCTCCACTTCGGGGCCGATGTCGACCTGCTGGTCAACAACGCCGGCTCGATCCAGGTCGGCCCGCTGTCCGCGCTCGGTGAGGAGGACTTCCGGGACGCCTACGAGCTGATGGCCCTCGCACCATTGCGGCTGGTCCAGGCCGTCCTGCCCGGGATGCTCGCCCGGGGGTCCGGGTCGATCGCCACCATCGGCTCGGTCGGCGGGCGGATCGCTGTCCCCCACCTCCTGCCCTACTCCACGGCCAAGTTCGCGGCCGTCGGCCTCTCGGAGGGCTTGGCCGCCGAACTGGCGACCACCGGCGTCCGGGTCACCACCGTGGTGCCCGGCCTGATGCGGACCGGCTCGCAGAACGGCGCCGAGTTCGCCGGGCGGCCGGGCCGGGAGTACGCCTGGTTCGCCACCGGCGCCTCGCTGCCGCTGGTCTCGATCGACGCGCGGCGGGCCGCCCGGCGGATCGCCGACGCCGTCGAACAGGGCCGCCGCGAACTGGTGCTCACGCCACTGGCGAAGGCCGCAATGCTGGTCCACGGCTTGGCGCCTGCCACCACCGGCCGGGCCCTCGCCATGGCTTCCCGGCTGCTGCCCCCGGCCGGCGACACCCCCGAACCCCGCCGCTCCGGGGCAGAGGCGGCCCGCAGCCACCGGCGCGGCGGCTTCCTCCACCGCTTGACCGTGCTCGGCGAGCGCGCCGGGCACCGAAACAACGAACCGTCCGCCCAGTGGCGTTGAACGTCCGTCCACCGCCCCAGTCTCCGAGGAGGAACCGATGAAGGCAGTCACCTGGCAGGGGCGCCGCACCGTCGAGGTCCGCAGCGTGCCCGACCCGCGGATCGAGCAACCCACCGACATCCTGGTCGAGGTCACCACCACCGGCCTGTGCGGCTCCGACCTGCACCTGTACGAGGTCCTCGGCGCATTCCTGGACGAAGGCGACATCCTCGGCCACGAGGCCATGGGCATCGTCCGCGAGACCGGGCCCGGCGTCCACGCCCTCACCCCTGGCGACCGGGTCATCGTCCCGTTCAACATCTCCTGCGGCACCTGCTTCATGTGCGTCCAAGGGCTCCAGTCCCAGTGCGAGACCACCCAGGTCCACCCCTACGGCACCGGCGCGGCCCTGTTCGGCTACACCAAGCTCTACGGGCAGGTCCCCGGCGGGCAGGCCGAGCTGCTGCGGGTGCCGTTCGGCAACACCCTGCCGGTCGTCGTCCCGCACGGACCGCCCGACGACCGGTTCGTGCTGCTCACCGACGTCCTGCCCACCGCCTGGCAGGCCGTCGAGTACGCCGACATCCCGCCAGGCGGCAGCCTCGCGGTGCTCGGCCTCGGCCCGATCGGCGACATGTGCACCCGCATCGCCGCCCACCGGGGCGCCGGCACCGTGATCGGGGTGGACCTGGTGCCCGAACGGCTGGAGCGGGCCGAGCAGCGCGGGGTCGAGGTGCTCGACCTGGCCCGGCTCGGCAGCGGGGTGGTCGCGGCGGCCCGTGAGCTGACCGGCGGCCGGGGCCCCTGCGCGGTGATCGACGCGGTCGGCATGGAGGCCCACGGCTCCCCCGCTGCCACCGCCGCGCAGCGCATGACCTCGCTGCTGCCCGACGCCTTGGCCGCCCGCCTGATGACCCGCGTCGGCCTGGACCGCCTCCACGCCCTGCACCTGGCCGTCGACATGGTGCGCCGCGGCGGCACGATCTCGCTGTCCGGCGTCTACGGCGGCATGACCGACCCGATGCCGCTGCTGACCATGTTCGACAAGCAGCTCACCGTCCGGATGGGCCAGGCCAACGTCCTGCGCTGGATGCCCGACCTGCTGCCGCTGCTCGCCGACGGCGACCCGCTCGGAGCCGAGCAGTTCGCCACCCACCACGTCCCGATCGCCGAGGCCCCGGACGCCTACCGGATGTTCCAGGCCAAGCAGGACGGCGCCGTGAAGGTGCTGTTCCAGCCGTAGACACGGACCGCTGCCGCCCTCGGGGTGCGTGCGCGAGCACGGCGCGGCCGCTCGCAGGACGATGAAGTGACCAGCACCGTGTCCGTACCGCCCCCGGCCGAGGGGCGCCGCATCCACCCGGCGTCCCAGTTGGTCGTCGCACCGAAGGATTCGTGATGTCCCCACAGCCGTTGGCCGAGCCCCTGCACATCTACCTGAACGACCACCTGACCGGCGCGTTCGGCGGCGCCGCCCTCGCCGAGCGCATGGCCCGCACCCATCCCGGCAGCCGCCGCGCGAGCGACCTGTGGCAGCTGGCCCGCGACATCGAGCAGGACCGCGACGACCTCGTACGGATCATGAACCGGCTCGGCGTACCCGTCCGGCGCTACCGGACCTGGCTCGGCCTCGCCGGTGAACGGCTGGGCCGGCTTAAGCCCAACGGGACCGTGGTCCGCCGCGCACCGCTCAGCGACCTGATCGAACTGGAGGCGCTGCGCACCGGCGTCGAGGGTAAGGCCGCGCTGTGGCGGGCACTGCACGCCATCGCCGACAGCGACGAGCGCCTGGACCGGGTCCAGCTGGAACGGCTTGCCGAGCGGGCCGCCGAGCAGGCACGCACGCTAAACGGCTGGCACCAGGCGGTCAGCGCCGCCGTACTCGGGCACCGCCGCGCGACCCGGCGGCCGGACTCCGGCACGGGAACCGTCCTGTGAGCGGCTCGCGCCCGGCACGGGCCGTCTCCCTGCGCCTGCCGGCTGGACGCCGGCAGCGCGTGGCCGAGGCCCTGCGCCTCCTCCCGAGCCCTCTGTGCCCGGCACCCTGACCGGCAGGAGCTCGCGCCAGGTTCAGTCGTGCTGTTCGAGGGGGGCGATGCTGGCGGTGGCGGTCTTGAAGACCGGTTGCTTGGAGGCGGGGTCGAGGCGGGTGGGGATGAGTTCGTTCGCCGCCCGGTCGTGGCGGGCGGGGCCGTCTGCGAGATCGGGTTCCTGGTCCCAGTAGCCGTAGTGAAACGGCAGGAAGAGCAGGCCCTCGCGGATGCCGGTGATCCGGACCCGCGCGGCGACGGTGCCGCGGGCGGTGGCGACGGCGGCCATCTGCCCGTCGGCGAGGCCGTACCGGTCGGCGTCAGCGCGCGAGCATTCGACCCAGACCTCGGGGGCGGCGCGCTGGAGCTCGGGAACGCGGCCGGTCTTGGTGCGGGTGTGGAAGTGGTAGATGGTGCGGCCGGTGGTCGGCCACAGCGGGTGCCGCTCGTCCGGGGGTTCGGGCGCCGGCTGGTAGTCGGCGCCCCGCAGGACGGCCTTGCCGTGCGGGTTCAGGGCGCGGTACTGGGCTTCGGTGGCGGGCTCGCCCGTATTGAGGTCGCGGCCGTACGTCTCGCACACGTCCGGGTGGGCCGGGAAGTCGCCATCGGCGTACAGCCGCGAGGTGCCGGCGGGTCGTTCGGGCGTGGCGGGCCACTGGGTTCCGCCGTGGTCGCGCAGCAGCCGGTAGCTGAGGCCGGTGTAGGCGCACGGGCGGCCGGCGCTGCACCGCTGCCAGGCGGCGAACGCCTGCTCGGGACCGTTCCAGGTGATCAGCGGCTGCCCGGTGCGGTCGCGCAGGTCCATGCGGCGGGCGAAGTCGAGGAAGATGTCGAGGTCTGGCCTCGCCTGGCCGGGCGGGTCGACGGCCTGTTCGGAGAGGTGGACGGTGCGGTCGGCGTTGGTGAAGGTTCCGGTCTTCTCGCCCCAGGTCGCGGCGGGGAGCACCACGTCGGCGAACTCGGTGGTCTCGGTCGGGAAGATGTCCTGCACGACGGTGAACAGGCCAGGACGGGCGAGGACGCGGCGGATGCGGGCGAGGTCGGGCAGGGACACGGCCGGGTTGGTCGCACTGATCCACAGGAACGTCAGCTCGCCGGTCTCGGCGAGGCGGAACAGCTCCAGCGCGTGGGTGGGCGGCCCGCCGTGGTCCAGGACGGCGGGGTCGATGTTCCACAGGCCGGCGAGTTCGGCGACGTGGCGCGGGTTCGCCCAGTTCCGGAAGCCCGGCAAGTCTCCGTTGGCGCCGCACTCGCGGGTGTTCTGGGCGGTGGGCTGACCGTTCATCTGGAGCACGCCGGCGCCGGGACGCCCGAGCTGTCCGCGCAGCAGGTGCAGGTTGTTGATCTGCACCGCCGCGGCGGTGGCCTGATGGGACTGGTAGACGCCTTGCAGCACGGTGGACACGAGCCGGTCGGTGCCCGCGAGCAGCTCGGCGGCACGGCGGATCTCGCGGACGCTCAAGCCGCAGATGCCGGCCGCCCACTCCGGGATGCAGGGCGCTACGCGCGCCACCAGGTCCCGGTAGCCGACCGCGTGCGCCTCGACGTAGCGGGTGTCGACGAGGCCGGTGACGATGATCTCGCGCAGCAGGGCGTTCAGGAGGGCGAGGTTGGTGCCCGGGCGCGGTGCCAGGTGCAGGGCCGCTTCGCGGGCGGTCGCTGTGGGGCGGGGGTCGAGGACGAGCAGCGCGGGCGGGTCGGCGCCGTGGAGGCGGTCGAGGATGCGCATCCAGAGCACGGGCTGGCACTCGGCGACGTTGTGGCCCCACAGCGCGATCACGTCGGCGTGGTCGATGTCCTCGTAGCTGCCGGGCTGGCCGTCGCAGCCGAAAGACTCCTTGAGCGCCTCGCCCGCGGTGGCGGTGCACAGCCGGGTGTTGCCGTCGAGGTGGTTGGTGCCGATGCCGGCCCGGGCGAGCACGGTGAGCGTGTAGTACTCCTCCAGGAACAGCTGCCCGGAGGTGTAGAAGCCGACCGCGCCCGGCCCGCCCCCATCCAGGGCGGACCGGCACCGACGGGCGATGGCGTCCAGGGCCGTGTCCCAGTCCGTGTCCACCAGCCTGCCGTCACGGCGGATCTGCGGCGCCGTCAGGCGGTCGGGCGAGGCGTTGGCCTGCCAGCCGAACAGGTCCTTGATGTCGAGCCGCCCGCGGTTGACCCGGTCGCCTGTGCGGCCTCGGACGCCGACGATCCGGCCGTCGCGCACCGCGATGTCCATGGCGTCGCCGTTGGAGTGGAGCAGCGACGCGGAGGGCACCCACCGCTGCACGTCCGCCTCGGTGAGGCCGTCGGCCAGCTGTAGGTCCACACGGGCCGGCCAGGGATCACCGGGTGCGTACGGGGTTCTCACGCCCCAGGGGTCGGTGATGCGGTCCACGGCCGTCACTCCTTCCGTCGCCCCCAGGTCGGGGCAACGCCCTCTTACTCGTCGGCGCTGGGGACCTTCAGCGGGTCGCGGGTGGCGGTCTTCTTGGCCTCTTCGAGCTGCTCGCCGAGTTCCACGAGGCGGTTGCGGCCCATGGCCTTGCGCACCTGGGGGAACCAGTCCTTCTCCTCCTCCTCGACGTGGTGGCGCACGTTCTCGATCAGCACGGTCATCTTGGCGTCGAACCGCTCGTCCTCCGGGTCCATGGCGGCGAGTTCGGAGAGCATCCACACCACGACGTGGTGCTCCTCGACGCTCTCCAGCACGTGGTCGGTGGTGTCCGGGGCGGCCTCGCGGGCAGCGGGGTAGAACACCGTCTCCTCGATCACGGCGTGCACGGTCAGCTCTTCGATGACCTGGTCGGCGATGCGGCGCTTGTCCGCGTGGGCGCCGTCATCGGCCTTCTCGAACTCCTTGAACAGCTTCTCCACCGTCTTGTGGTCGTCCTTGAGCAGAACGATCGCGTCCATCACAAACCTCGATCCGTGGGTCTCGACGCGTCCGGCCGGCGGGCGCCGCCGGTCAGGGGGCCTGGGTGTCGGCGGCGGGCGGCTCGGCCTCCTCCCCGTCCTCGTGGTCGTCCGCGGCCCTGGCTCGGGCTTCCTCGGGAGTGGGAGTCGTGGTGTTCCGCTCCTGCTCGCACCGCTCCCGGACAGTGCCGTCGTCTTCGCCACGGGGGTCGTCGTGCTCGTGGTGGGCAGCCGTGCCGTCCGTGCTCATTGCATCGTCCTTCCGTGTTTGGGGGGCGGCTGTGGGCAGCCCCGCAGCACGCAGGCGCCACGCCGGTCACCGGCGCGCCGTGCGGTCAGTGGCCCAGGGCGCTGGCGAGTTCCTGCTTGTTCATCGTCGAGCGGCCGTGGATGTTGCGCTGCTTCGCCTCGTTGTACAGCTGCTCCTTGGTGGGTCCCTGGGAGCCGGAGTGAGAGCGCTGGCCTCCGCGCCGGGAGGAGGACATGTCGTGGGTGGAGGAGCGGCTGGCGGTCTTCGACTCGCCGTGCCGGGCCCGTTCCTTGTTCACGGTCCGCGCCGCGATCTCCTTGGCCCGCTCGGGGCTCTTCCCGCTCTTCAGCTCACTGTCCTTGATGTGCTCGTACTGGCGTTCACGCTTCTTGTTCGAACCCGCGGGCATGATCCCTCCTCTGTGGGGTGGCGGAGCGTCTACCCCGCGCGTGGGGAACGACTCCTGACCGGGCCGGCCGCTCCGCCGGTCGCTGTAACCAGACGGAGCGGTGCCCTCAGCGGGCAGAACGCCCGCGCGCGGCGGCCAGCCCGAGATGGGCCAGGCCGGCCACGAACACGACAATGCCGATGAACAGCAGATAGAGCACTCCGTGGACGGCGACGCCTACCAGTCCCAGGAGGATGGCGATCACCGTCAGTGCCAGGAACACGGTCACAACCAGACCTCCGCCCCCCGGCCTGGATGACCGGCACGGTTGTGACCGGCACGGGCTACCACCGGTACCAGCGGCTGCGCCCGCCCTCCGCCGCCCCGCGGAAGACGAAGCCGAGCAGCCACAGCGCCAGGACCACCAGCGCCACCCACCACAGCACGTGGACGGCGAATCCCAGACCGCCCAGGACCAGCGCGAGCAACAGAACGAGAACAAGAGCGAGCATGGGAGGCTCCCTTTCCGACAAATTCCCGGTGCCCGGGAGACGTGCCCGGGCAAGCAGCCACAGGGCGCTGCGACACCGCGTGTACCCGTCTTCCGCGAACCGACACAAGGCGTCATCACCTCCGCCCAGGCCCGACCGGCGCGACCGGACGCCTGCGGCGCGGTGGCGCGCGGCCCGGGGGTAAGGGCCGTGCGCCATCCGATCGGGACCGGCTCGGACGACCGCGGCGGCAAGACCCGCCGCTCACTCCTCGGTGGCAGAGTGGGGTGCGGCGGCAGGAGCACGCTGACCGCGCGACGGCGTGGCGGCCCGACCGGCTGCGGATCGGAGTGTGGGCACATGGACGGAAGGCGGTCCACATCGGCGGAGCAGGGCGACGGGTTCGACGCCTTCACGGACCTGCTCGACTACCCGCTCTACATCGTGACGGCCACGACCCCTGCCGGGCGGGCCGGCTGTCTGGTCGGCTTCGCAAGCCAGTGCTCGATCGACCCGCCACGGTTCGTCGTGTGGCTCTCCACCGCCAACCGCACCTACCGCGTCGCTCTGGCGGCCGAGCACCTGGCCGTCCACCTGCTGCCGCCCGACCACGCCCTGGCCGAGCTCTTCGGCGGCCGCACCGGGGACACCACCGACAAGTTCGCCCTGGCCGAATGGACTTGCGGCCCCGCCGACACGGTACTGCTGCGCGACGCACCCGCCTGGTTCGTCGGCAAGGTCCTGCACCGCCTGGAGGGCGGGGACCACGTCGGCTTCCTCCTCGCCCCGGTGGCGGTCGGCCGCGGCCCGGCCGCCCGGCCGATGACCTACCGGCAGGCCCGGGGCATCGAACCGGGCCACCCCGCCTGACCGTCTGGATCAAGCCCAGGCCACCGCCCTGCTGCGCCACCCCGACTTCCTGGAACCCGTCGCCGCCCTTCACCGCTGCCGGCTCCTGGAGCGGTTGCTCGTGGAGGGCGCCGAAGCGGCGTGACCCGCGCGCCGGGCCGCGATCGACACCGCCGCCACACTGGTGATCCCGTGCGGCCCCAATCGGGTGAGCGGGGCGCCCCGGGCCCGCGGTGCACAACGCGGTGCCGCGGCGGGACGGGCAGACTCGGCGGGTACGGCGGGAAGCGCCAGGCCATGACAGTGGCACGCGTCCGCTGGCGAGGAGGACGACGTGGTGACCCGTGCGGACCAGAACACCCAGCAGAATCCAGCCCAGCAGTACCCGCGCCCTCCGCTTCCCGAGCAGAGCCTGCCGCACCCCGGCAGCGGCGAGCAGATGCAACCGCGGCCGGACCACGGCGAAGCCTCCTACCGCGGCTCGGGCCGCCTGACGGGCAAGGTCGCGCTGATCACCGGCGGCGACTCCGGGATCGGGCGAGCGGTTGCCCTCGCGTTCGCCCGCGAGGGCGCCGACATCGCGTTCTGCCACCTGCCCGAGGAACGGGCCGATGCCGACACCACCGCCGCCCTGATCGCACAGGCCGGCCAGCGGCCCCTGCCCATCGCCGGGGACCTGCGGGACGAGGGCTTCTGCACCCGGCTCCCCGACCAATGCCTCACCGACCTCGGCGGCCTGGACATCCTCGTCAACAACGCCGCCTACCAGATGTCCCAGCCCGACGGGCTCACCGCGATCACCACCGCCCAGTTCGACCGGGTCATGCGCACCAACCTCTTCGGCATGTTCTGGCTCACCAAGGCCGCCTTGCCCAGCCTGCGTCCCGGGGCGTCGATCATCAACACCGCCTCGGTGCAGGCGTACAAGCCGAGCCCGCACCTGCTGGACTACGCGATGACGAAGGCGGCGATCGTCGCGTTCACCCAGGGCCTGGCCCAGCAGCTCGCCCCCGACGGGATCCGGGTCAACGCCGTAGCGCCAGGGCCGGTGTGGACACCGCTGATCCCCGCGACCATGGACGAGGAGAAGGTCGCACACTTCGGCGAGCAGTCGCCGCTCGGCCGCCCCGCCCAACCCGCCGAGATGGCCCCCGCCTTCGTGTTCCTCGCCTCGCCAGAGGCGTCGTACATCACCGGCGAGATCCTCAACGCCACCGGCGGCACCCCGCTGCCCTAAGGCACCGACGGCTCGGCCGGACCGGGCAGTGCGATCCCGCCGCTAAACACCGGGCGTCCTGTCGCAGGGGCGAGCCTCAGGGCCCGTACCAGTCGAGGCAGACGATCGTGGCGTCGTCCTGAGGGTGTCCGACGCACGCGTCGTTGACTGCCTGGACCGTGGTGCGGACCACTTCGCGGGGGTGATCGGCGGCGGTGTTGCGGATCACGTCGGGAAGGTCGACCGAGTGCGCCTGCCGGTCCTGCGTACCGTCCGTGTACAGGAGCAGCCGGTCGCCCGGTTGCAGGTCCAGGTCCTGCACGTGCCAGGGGCCGGGCCCGTGGACGCCGAAGGGCAGGTCGACCGCCAGCGTGACCTCCTCGACCATGCCCTTGCGCAGGCGCAGCGGCCAGGGGTGGCCGGCGTTGACAAGCTGGGCGCCACCTCCGTCGAGGGCGATGCGCAGGAGCTGGCCGGTGGCCAGGGTGTGGTGGCCGTGGTCGAGGAGGGCCTGGTTGGTGCGGCGGGCCTGTTCGGCGAGGTCGGTTCCGGCGCGGCGGGCGCCGCGGGAGGCGTTGACCAGCAGGGTGGCCATCAGGGAGGCGCTGACGTCGTGGCCCATCGCGTCGGTGATGGCCAGGTGCAGGGTGCCGCGGTCGAGGCTGTAGTCGTAGGTGTCCCCGGCGATGGCGTTGGTCGGCACCAAGGCGCAGGCCAGGGCGAACTGCGCTGCCTCGCAGGAGGGGGCGGTGGGCAGGAGCTGGCGCTGGATCTCGGCGGCGAGGCTGATCGGGGCCGTGCGCTGGCTCCAGTGGTAGAGGTCGGTGAAGCGGCGGTCGGTGACGACGATGTACGCCAGCGCGTGCGCGGCTTCCTCGATCTGTTCCAGCACGTCGGGGGTGACCTCAGTGAGGAACAGCTCCAGGACGCCGATGGTGTCGCCGCGGTTGGTGACGGGTGCCACCAGGCGCTGCCCGCGCTCGGAGTCTTCCGCCTGCACGAGGTGCTGGCTGCGCAGGACCCTGTCGTAGATGCTGCCCGCCAGGGGGATCTGCTCGGCATGGCGGCCTTGCTGCGGGCCGTCCTCCTCGCTGATCCGCACCACCTGCCGCCCCACCACGTCGACGAACAGGAACGTCACGTCCCGGGCGCCGAACCGCTCCCGCAGGTTCTGCGCGACCATGTCCAACGAAGCCACCGGTGCCGCGCTTTCGGCTGCGGCCAGCAGCTCGGCCAAGCCGATCCGGTCATCCATCTCCCTCGTCTCCCGCCGCGTCCCCCGCGTCCCGGTCCTGTCCTGCCACCATCGTCGCGCGATTTTCCTCCCTCCACCTCGTACGCGCCGCGGCGAGCGGCCGTGGTCACGGGGAGCTTCGCGGGATCCCGGAAGCGCGGTGCCTGCCTGCTGTCCCGACCCCCGCTCGCGCACCGACCGTGTCCGGCCCGCACTTCAGCACGGGTATCCCCGGTCCGAGCGAGCCCCGGCGCAGTCAACCCGCCGGCCACGGGTGTGTCCAGCCAACGGTGTAACTCAGGTTGATTTGTATTACCGGCGGCCGATGGAGAGCCGGCCGTCGAAGGTGATCTCGAAGGCGTTCAGT
>NZ_JBHVPD010000054.1:39435-69450 GCF_042887525.1 Kitasatospora sp. NPDC057936 | reverse complement strand
GCGGCGGCCTGGGCGGCCGCGGCGGCGTTCGTGCCGGAGGAGGCGGCGGCCTGCGCGGCGGCGCCTGCCTGGGCGGCCGCGAAGCCGGCCCACTGGCTGGCCTCGCCCGCGGTGCGGGCCTGGACGGCGGCGTCGCGGGCGGTGACTGCGGCGTTGCGGGCCGCGTCGGCCTGCCCGGCGTCACCGGCGGCGCCGGCCGCGGCGGAGAGCGCCCTGGAGGCGGCGTTGCCCGCCTTCGTCGCGGCGGACGCGGCGTCGGCGGCGGCGTTGGCGGCCTGGCGGGACGCCTCGTTGGCGGCCCTCGCGGCCGCGGAGGCGGTCTTGGCCGCGGCGGCGGCGCGGGTGGCGGCGTCGGCGGCGCGGTTGGCCGCGTTCGACGCCTGCCCGGCCGAACCCTGGGCGGCCTTGGTCTCGTTGGCGGCGCGCTCGGAGGCCTCCTTGGCCAGACGGGTGGCGTCCAGTGCCTTGCCCGCCGCGTCCTTGGCGGCCATCGCCTGCTGCCCGGCCTGGGCGGTGGCGTTCTTCGTCAGGTCGGCCAGCTGGGCGACCGTCAGGGTCTCCTGGTCGTGGGCGGCGGCGGTCTGGTAGCCGTACTGCAGGAACAGCTGGACGTCGTCCATCGAGCCGTCCAGCGCTGCGCCGGCGGCCTTCTTCACCTCCGGCCCGCCGGAGGCCATCAGCTGGGAGAGGTGGACGCGGTCGTCGTCGTCCTTGGCCTTGAACTGGCCTTCGTTGAGGAACTGGTTGACGTCCGTCATGGTGCCGTCGAGCGCCTTGGCGGCCGCGGCCTTCACACCGGGGCCGCCGGCGGCCATGATCTGCGACAGCCGGACCCGCTGGTCGTCCTCGTAGGCCTTCTGGGCGCCGGTGGCGAGGAACTTCTTCAGGTCGTCGGCCGAGCCCTTGAGCGCGGCCTGTCCGGCATCGCGCACGCCGGGGCCGGAGTTCGCGACCAGGTTCTCGATCTTGGTGCGCAGGTCCTGGTCGGTCGCTGCGGCCTGGCCGCTCGCCAGGAACGCCGTCAGGTCGTCGCCGCTGCCGGTCAGCGCGGTCTCGGCGGCGTGCCGTACGGCCGGTCCGCCGGCCTGCCAGGCGGCGACCGCCTTGACCCGGTCGGGGTTCGCCGCGGTCGCCGTCGGCGGCGCGTCGGCCGCGAGGGCCGGGGTCGAGAGCAGCCCGGTCAGCAGGCTGCCGGCCACGAACCCGGCTGCCAGCCGTGATCGGGCCCGTGATGTCAGTGACATCCGCATGGAAGTTCGCAATCCATCCTGGTCTGGGCACCGGAGTGCCGTGAAGAACCGCCGACGGGGGCGCCGGCGGTGCGGGGAAAGTTCTTCGGGGTGCGCGCGGGGCGGCGGGAAGCGCCCTGGCACGTGCGCGGGGTGGCCCTGCGTCCGTCCGGCGGGCCAGGGGGCCGACGGGGCGGCCGCACCCGGGGAGCCGGGGTGCCTGCCGCCCTGCGGCACGGCGTCGGAAGCGACGTCCGTGGGCTCCTGCTGCCGGCAGCCGGTGAGCAGGGTGGTGGAATCGCGCGCGTCGAAGCGTGCGGGGAGTCTTCCGGTGGGCCGCTGACGAGCGGTCGGGTCCCGTGCTGGAAGGAGCAACCTGGAAAGAGCAACCTGGAAAGAGCAGCCAGGCATACCCGGCCAAGGGCGGGAGAAAGGAACGCGCAGGTGGGCGGATCCGTGGATCCGGCGGCCTCGGCAGCCGGGAATTCCGGTTCGGCCGAACGCAGTTCCCGGGTGGATCGCATCGGGCGCCCGGCCCCGCCGGGCGCCCGATGGGTGCGCGGGTGTCAGCCGGCCGGGGTGGCGGCGATGCCCTGGATGCCGCTGCTGGCGACGGCGTAGAAGGTGGTCCAGCTGTTGTCGGCCTTCTGGTCGGCGGTCCAGATGCGGTCGTCGGCGCCGATGGCGAACAGGCGGGCGGTGTCGCCGATGGTGGTGGCGGCCACCTGCTTGACGCCGGCGGCGTTGGGCACGGCGTTGAACGTGGTCCAGGTGCCGGCCGTGTAGTCGCCGGTGGTGGTCCAGATGCGGTCGTCGCCGCCGATGGCGAACAGGTGCACGGTGTTGCCGATGGTGGCGGCGGTGATGTTCTTGATGGCGCTGCTGGGGATGGCCTGGAAGGTGCTCCAGGTGCCGGCCGTGTAGTCGCCGGTGGAGGTCCAGATCTGGCCGTCGCCGCCGATCGCGAACAGGCGGACCTTGTCGCCCATGGCGACGGCGGTGACCTGCTGGATGGCGCTGTTGCCCGGCACCATCTGGAACGCGCTCCAGGTGCCGTTCGCGCCGTCCTTGCTCGCGCTCCAGATGCGCTGGTCGCTGCCGATGGCGAACAGGCGCACGGTGGTACCCATGGTCACGGCGCTGACCTGGCGGATGCCGCTGTTCTGGGGGACGGCCTCGAAGGTGCCCCACACGTTCGTGGAGTAGGAGCCCTCGTTGGCCCATATCCGGTTGTCGCCGCCGATGGCGAACAGCCGGCTGCCCGGACGGGAGGCCTTCACCTGCTGGATCCAGGCGCTGAGGTCGTCGACGCGGGAGGAGGTGGCGCCGGTGCGGGTCTCGGTGGCGGGGGTGCCCAGGCAGCCGCCCTGCCAGGAGAGGGAGGCGACGGCGGCGATCTCGGGGGTGCCGTTGCGGTCGCGCAGCAGCGGCGCGCCCGTGTCGCCCTGGCAGACGGGGGCCTGGCCGGCGGCCGGGGCGGTGTCGATGCTGGTGGGGTTCACCGCGCCGGTGGTGTGGGCGCTGGTGTGGAGCTTGAGCGGCGCCCAGTCGGTGGCGGTGCGGCCGTAGCCGGGGATGCGCAGGCCGTCCCCGGCCGCCGGGGCGGTGCCGGTGACGGCGATGGGGGCGACGCCGTCCAGCGGGGAGGTCAGGCGGGCCATCACCAGGTCGCGCTCGGCGCGCGGGGCCAGCTCGGCGATGGCGATGGTGCGGCCGGCGACGGTGGCGGTGCTCGCGGTCGCGGGCGCGCCGGCGGCCGGGTGGTCGCCGAAGCAGGACGCGGCGGTCAGCACCCAGTAACGGTCCACCAGGGTGGCGGTGCAGGAACGGGCGTCGGCACGGCCGGGCTGCCCGGCCGTGACCGTGCCGACGGCCGGGAAGTCGGTGTTGGCCGGGGCGGCCGGTCCGTCGGTGGCGGTCAGTTCCAGCAGCGTGGTGGAGCCGCTGGTGCCGCCCTCGCCGACCGGGGTCCAGGCGTTCTTGTTGACGTCGATGCTGCTGACGGTGCCCGCGGTGTTCAGCGTGGCCTTGATGGTGTGGTCGTCGCCCTTGATGTTGTAGACCTGCGGGATCTCCAGGGCGAGGTACCCGGTGGGGCCGGTGATCTTGAAGCAGACCTCGCTCGGGCTGGCGGCGCGGCTGAACAGCTGGACCAGACCCGGGCCCGAGGCGCAGTCGGCGAGGACGATGTGGCCGTCGCCGGTCTTCAGGGTGATGTTCCGGTCGGCGAGGACCTTCGCCGCGTCGGGGTAGGAGAAGCCCTCCACCGCGCTCGGCGGGGCGGCATCGGCGGCCACGGCGGGCATCGGGGCGGCGACGACGGGGATCGCAAGGGCCGCGCCGAGGGGCCAGGCCAGTCTGCGAACGGTACGCACGGGCACTCCAGAAGAGAGATACGCCCAGGGGAAACCAGCGCCCCCGAGCCGGCAAAGAAAGAATCAATCGGAAGCTATCGTCGCGGAATTGTGCACGTCAAAGCATGCGGGCACCCCCGGCGCACCCCTGACCCGGGGTCAAGCCCCGCACGGAAAAACGCGGTCGGGCCGTCCGGGGGCCCGGGTGTTCGAATGCGGACATTTCCGGATGAACGCGAGGGCGACGGCCCGCCGCAGGATTATCACGGTTCGGTGACGTTTCCTCCGCAAGTCGGCCCCCCGGGTGCGGACCCGGTGCGGACCCGATGTGCGGACCCGGTGCGGACCCGATGTGCGGACCCGGTGCGGACCCGATGAGGAACCCGGTGCGGACCCGATGCGGATCCGGTGCGTGAGCGGCGCACGCCCCCCGCGGGCATGCCCACACAGCACGGCGGCCGGCACCGTGCGGTGCCCCCCGGGTGCGGACCCGGTGCGGACCCGATGTGCGGACCCGGTGCGGACCCTTTGGGTACCGGGTGCGTGCCCGGCGCCCCCCCCCCGGGGGCAGCCCACCCCAGCCGGGGGGCGGCAACCGTGGGGGGCGGCCCGCCGTGTTCCGGGGCTGGTGAACAGTCCTGTCGGCCGGGGCGGGGGAATGTCCCCGCCCCGGCGATGTCATTCGGACCGCGGGGCTCCGTCGAAGAAGGTGTCCCAGTTCGGCTCCGTGTGACCCTGGACCACTTCGTCCTCGAACGGCGGGCGGTCGTGCCGTTGGCCGCTGATCTCCCCGCTCACCCAGCCGACGCATTCCGGGCGCTCACCGGTGCCGGACCGGCAGTATTCCTCGACGGCCGCGCGGACCAGGGGCAGCGGAATCGCGCTCGCCCGGTCGTGGAACCTCGGGTGGTACGTCTCCGAGACGAGCCGGGAGTCCGTCCCGGACGGGTCCGGGTTGTCGGAGATCCACGCGTGGTCGTAGATCCCGCCCTTCCGGGGGGCCTGTCCGTCCGTGCACCAGGTGAGGGCGCCGAAGCCGCTCAGCTCGTTGACCGCGACGAAGAGGTAGGTGCTGGGAAACCTCTTCGGCGGCTCGGTGTAGCAGAACGAGGCCTGGCCGCCCGTGACGTACTTCCCGTCACGGACTTCCTTCACGCTGACGGAGTGGAAAGCCTCCGAGATCAGACGGTCGGTTTCCTCGGGGCCGGAAGGATATGCGTCTTCCCCGTCGAACGACATGTGAAGAATCATTACGGGCGCGGCCTCGTCCCTGAGAGCGTTATCTCGTCCAGCTTTCCTGCCGCCTTGTTCCACCAGCGGACCTTCAGGATCTGGTCAGTGTAGAGGATGTCGGGAACGGAGTATCCGCAGGAGAACGCGGGACCGCACAGCCCCTTCTCGTTGTTGATGACGACTTCCGCGTACTTGATGTCGTCCCGTGCCATGACCCACGCGAGTTTCGTCTCGACGTGGTCGGCGGTCGGGTAGATCAGCGTGCTTCCCGGGACCGGGGGAACGGTGGAACCCGGCCGCCGGAGCCAGTTGCTGATGTCCTGGACCATGGCCGCGGTCGCGGGATCGCCGTTGCTGCCGCTGACCACCGGGCCCTTCCACTCCACCAGGTTGTCGCCGTCGCGCAGGAGCACCTGCCCGGCGGTCGGGCCCTCGTCGCCCGGCCGCCGGCCGAGCTTCTGCAGGATCTGCCAGATCCGCGACGGGCACAGGCTGCTGTTGTGCACCAGCAGCGGGCGGTCGCCCGCGAGGACGAAGTAGGTGTGGAGACCTTCGACCGTGAGGTTGTAGGCGGGCTCCAGGCCGGTCCAGTGGCGCACCGAGGCGACCTGGACGACGGCGCCGGTGTCCGTGCGCAGCGTGTCGCCGGGGCGGATGTCGCCGGCGTCGGTCCAGGTGCCGGCCGACTCCACCCAGAACGGGTGGTGGTCGGTCGCGGTGACCGCGCCCTGGCCGCCGTCGGGGGCGCGGACCGTGAGCTCGGTGAAGTCGCGGTCGTCGGGGGTGTAGACGGTGGCGCTCACCGGGCGGGGCCCGCTGGTTCCCGTGGCGGGGTCCGCCGCGAGCACCACGTCACCGGCGTGCAGGGTCTCGATCGCCCGGGTGGTGCCGTCGCCCATGAGCACCTTGGTGCCGGCCGGGAAACTGTTGGTCGGGCACCCCGCGCGGGCGCCGTTGGCGATCGTGAGCTCGTCGCCCAGCTGGTCGACCAGGCCCCGCTCGATGTCCGAGTTGTTCTTCAGGGCCTGGAGCGCCGCGTCGGCACCGACGCCGTCCGCCAGGGTCTGGCGGAACTTGGCGACGATGTCGGCCGTGGAGGTCAGCTTGCTGATGGCGGCCTGGCTGTAGCCGTTGAGCGTCGCCTGGACGGCGAGCTTGGCGTCCTCGATGCCGACGCCGGTCTCCAGGGCGAAGCGGAACGCGACGATGGCCTTGGCGCCCTTGGCGAGGGTGCCGTAGGGGATGAAGTTGGACGCGGCCCACGCGCAGGACGCGTTGAGGCCGGGGTCGTGGTAGCACTTGACGAAGTCGTCGGTCAGCGCGTGGTACAGCAGGTTGCCCAGCTGCGCCTGCGGCGAGTAGTGCAGCTTGTAGTCGGTGTAGCTCAGCTGGACGGTCTCGTCGCGCTGGTCGCTGACCTGGGTGCTGCTGACGACGACGGTGTTCCAGACGCTGTACTTGCCGGCGCAGGCGACGATCGACAGGCCCGGTTCCGGGCAGGTCTTCATCACGTAGTTGACGGTGCCGGTGATCTTGACGTTGACCGTGACGTCACAGACCGTGTCGCCCTTGCCGTTGTCGTGCCAGACCTTGGGGTCGATGTTCTTGATGATGATGCCGCTGCGGCCCTCGGTGTAGTCACCGGCGGTGCAGTGGGACATGTCGTCCTTGACCGGGTCCGTCTTCATGTCGTCCTGGGGGACGGCCTCGACGTAGGAGACCCGGCCCTGGGCGTCGACCGTGGCGGTCTGGTCCTGCAGCACGCCGTCGACGGTGTCGGCGCACTGCTTGGTCCAGACGGCGGCCTGGGCGTCGGCGGCGGCCTTGGCGGCCTGGTCGGCGCTCTGCTTGGCCGCGGCGGCCGAGGCCTGGGCCTGGTCGGAGGCGGTCTTGGCGGCGGCCGCGAACTGCTGGGCCTGGGCGGCGTAGCTGGTGGCCGCCGACGCCGAGAAGCCGGCGCTGCGGGCGGCCGCGTTGGCGGAGGCCGCGGCGGCCTGGGCCTGCTGGGCGGACTGGGCGGCCTGCGCCGCGGAGGCCTGGGCGGCCTGCGCGGACTGGGCGGCCTGGTTGGCGAAGCCCTGGGCCTGCTGGGCGGACTGGCCGGCCTGGTTGGCGTAGCCGGCGGCCTCGTTGGCGGCGTTGCGGGCGGTGGCGTAGGACTGGGCGGCCTGGGCCGCGTACTGCCGTGCCCGGGCGACCGAGCCGTCGATGGCGGCGAGGTAGGACTGGATGGTCGCCACGTGGGCGGCGGTCATCGCGTCGCGCTGCTGGGCCTTGGCCAGGCCGCTCTGCAGGAACGGCACCAGCCGGTCGGCGGGGCCGGACAGGACGGCCTGGGCGGCGGCCTTGACCTCGGGGCCGCCGGTCGTGAGCAGCTGGGTGACCTGGACGCGGTTGTCGTCGTCGCGGGCCTTGAACTGGCCGGTGGTCAGGAAGGCGCGGACGTCGTCGATGGTGCCGTCCAGGGCCTTGCCGGCCGCGGCCTTCACGCCCAGGCCACCCGTGGCCATGATCTGCGAGAGGGCGACGCGGTCGTCGTCGTCCTTGCCCGGGTACTGGCCGGTGGCGAGGAACGCGCGCACCTGGTCGGAGGTGCCTACGGACGCGGTCTCGGCGGCCAGGCGCTTCTCCAGCTTGCCGGGGGACACGGCGATCGCCATCACGCTGGTGCGGTCGTCGCGGTCGCGGGCGACGGACAGCGTGCTGCCCAGGAACGTCCGGACGGCGCTGTCGTCGCCCTCCAGCGCGCTCTGGGCGGCTTCCCTGGTCCACGGGCCCGCGGAGTCCAGCAGCCGGAAGGCGGCCTGACGGCCCTTGAGCACGGCGGTCCCGGCGTCGGTGCCGGCGGCGGTGGCGTCCTTGATCAGCTGGTCGGTGCCGGCGGCGAACTGCGTCGCCTTGCCGGACTCCCAGGCCGCGGTCCTGGCCTTCAGGTCCGCGTCGCGCGAGGCCTCGTCGGCGGCGGCCATCTCGGTGGCCTGCTGGGCGTCCAGGCGCTCCTGGTCGGAGGCGCGGGCGATGTCGGTGATCTTGTGGGCCTGGGCGGCGGACTGTGCGGCCGAGTCGGCGGAGCTGGTGGCCGCGGCGGCGGCGGTGCCCGCGATGGTGGCCCAGTTCGCCGACTCGCCGGCGTGCTGGGCGGCCTCCGTCGCTGCGGTCGCCGCGGCTTCGGCGTGGGCCGCGGCGTCGTTGGCGGCACGCTGGGCGTCCGCCGCTGCCGCGGCGGCCTGGTTGGCGATCGCGACGGTGGCGTTGGCGGCGCGGGTGGCCTCGGCGGCGGCGCTCCTGGCGCGGGCGGCGGCCAGGCGGGCCTGGGCGGCGTCCGCGTCGGAGACGCCCGCGTAGGTGGCGGAGTCGGCGGCGGCCTGGGCGGCGGCCGCGGCGTCGGCACCGGAGGAGGCCGCGGCCTGCGCCGCGATACCCGCCTGGGTCGCCGCGAAGCCGGCCCACTGGCTGGCCTCGCCCGCGGTGCGGGCTTCCACGGCGGCCTTGCGGGCGGTCTCCGCGGCCTGGCTGGCGGCGTCGGCCTGGGTCTTGTCGCCCGCGGCGTTGGCCGCGGCGGACAGTGCCTGGGAGGCGGCGTTGCCGGCCTTGGTGGCCGCAGCGGCGGCGTTGGCGGCGGCGTTGGCGGCCTGGCGGGAGGCCTCGTTGGCGGCCCTGGCCGCAGCGGAGGCCGTCTTGGCGGCGGCGGCGGCCCGGGTGGCCGCGTCGGCGGCGCGTCCGGCGGCGTTCGACGCCTGCCCGGCCGAGCCCTGCGCCGCCTTGGTCTCGGCGGCGGCCCGCTCGGCCGACTCCTTGGCGAGCCTGGTGGCGTCGACGGCCTTGCCGGCCGCGTCCTTGGCGGTCATCGCCTGCTGGCCGGCCTGGTCGGCGGCGGTCTTCGTCAGGTCGGCCAACTGCCCGACGGACAGCGTCTCCTGGTCGTGCGCGGCCGCCGTCTGGTAGCCGTACTGCAGGAACTGCTGGACGTCGTCCATCGAGCCGTCCAGCGCGGCGCCGGCGGCCTTCTTCACCTCCGGCCCGCCCGAGGCCATCAGCTGCGAGAGGTGGACGCGGTCGTCGTCGTCCCTCGCCTTGAACTGGCCGGTGGTCAGGAACTGGTTGACGTCCGCCAGGGAGCCGTCCATGGCCTTGGACGCCGCGGCCTTCACCCCGGGCCCGCCGGTGGCGATCAGCTGGGAGACCTTCACCCGCTGGTCGTCCTCGTAGGCCTTCTGGGCGCCCTTGTCGAGGAACTTCTTCAGGTCGTCGGCCGAGCCCTTGAGCGCGGCCGTCCCGGCGTCACGCACCCCGGGGCCGGAGTCCGCGACCAGGTCCTCGATCCTGGCCCGCAGGTCCTGGTCGGCGGCCGTGGCCTGACCGCTCGCCAGGAACGCCTTCAGGTCGTCGGCCGAACCGGTCAGCGCGGTCTCCGCCGCGTGGCGCACGGCCGGCCCGCCGGCCTGCCAGGCGGCGACCGCCTTCACCCGGTCCGGATCCGCCGCGGTCGCCGTCGGCGGCGCGTCGGCCGCGAGGGCCGGGGTCGAGAGCAGCCCGGTCAGCAGGCTGCCGGCCACGAGCCCGGCCGCGAGGCGCGACCGGGCCCGTGAGGTCAGTGACAATCTCATCGAAATTCGCAATCCATCATGAATCGGGCACCGGGGTGCCGTGCGGGCCACCGGAATCCGCAATCCACACCGGTGGTCCTGGACATCGCTCCGTGACGGGCGGCGCGGCAGGGGAGCACGCACCGCACACCCGCCGCCGCGCGGAGCGGCCGGGACGGCAGGGGGTCGTGGTCATCGCGCACCGGGGCAGGCGCCCGCCGGGGCCGGTGCGCGGGAGGGGATCAGCCGGCGGGGACGCCGTTGCCCGCGCCGCCGCCGGGCAGGGGCCCGGGCGGGGTCCGGGGGCCGTCCGGCGCGGATGCCGCCGGGGCCGCGCCCAGGGGCCGGGCAAGTCTTCGAACGCTACGCACGGGCACTCCGGAAATGAAGAGAGACGCGCCCGGGAGACACCAGCACCCCCGAGCTGGCAAAGAAAAACAAGCGGGACGCTATCGGCCGCCAATCCCGCACGTCAACGCACGAGACCGCCACCGCAAGGCTTCTGACCTGCGGTCAAGCCCCGCACGGAAAAACGCGGGCCGGCCCGTCCGGCCCCGGGGCGCCCGAATGCGGACATTAAGGATGTATGAGAGAGCGCCGCACCCGCCGCCCGACCATCACGGTTCGGTGACGTTTCCTCCCCAACGTGACGGCGCACCCCCGCACCCCGGCATCCGTCGTGAGATGTACACCGGGTGCATCGCGCGGCCCAGCACGCCCCCCGCAAGATCCTCCCGGTGACCCTCGAACACCCCCCACCCGGTGCCTAGCGTGGAAGACGACAACCCCGGACCGTCCCCCCCTCCGCTAGGACCCGCCATGATCGAAGCCGTCGGCCTGACCAAGCGCTACGGCACACGCACAGCCGTCGAAGACCTGAGTTTCACCGTCCGACCCGGCATCGTCACCGGCTTCCTCGGCCCCAACGGCGCCGGCAAGTCCACCACCATGCGGATGCTGCTCGGCCTCGACACCCCCAGCGCCGGGCACGCCACCGTCAACGGCCGCCGCTACGCCGAGCACGGCGCACCGCTGCACGAGGTCGGCGCCATGCTGGAGGCCCGGGCCGTCCACACCGGACGCAGCGCCTTCAACCACCTCGCCGCCCTCGCCGCCACCCACGGCATCCCCCGGCGCCGGGTGGAGGAGGTCGTCGACCTGGTGGGCCTGCGCGAGGTCGCCCGCAAGCGCGCCGGCGGGTTCTCCCTCGGCATGGGCCAGCGCCTGGGCATCGCCTCCGCGCTGCTCGGCGACCCCGCCACGGTGATCCTCGACGAGCCGGTCAACGGCCTCGACCCCGAGGGCATCCGCTGGATCCGCAACCTCCTCAAGTCGCTCGCCGCCGAGGGCCGCACCGTCCTCGTCTCCTCCCACCTGATGAGCGAGATGGCCCTGACCGCCGAGCACCTCATCGTCATCGGCCGCGGCCGGCTGATCGCCGACACCTCGGTGGCCGAGTTCACCGCCCGCGCCGCCGGCAGCGCCGTCCTCGTGCGCACCCCCGACGCGGACCGGCTGCGCGAACTGCTCGCCGACCAGCCCGGCGTCCAGGTCGAGAAGGCCGCCGACGAGAACGAGGAGAGCGACCGCCTGGAAGTCACCGGCACCGACTGCGAGCGCATCGGCCGCCTGGCCGCCGCCCACTCCCTCGTGCTGTTCGAACTCACCCCCAAGCAGGCCTCCCTGGAGGAAGCCTTCATGGAGCTCACCAAGGACGCGGTGGAGTACCAGGCCGTCGTCACCCCCGCCCAGCCGGTCAAGGAGATGGCCGCATGACCACCACCGCCACCACCGCCACCCCCGCCGCCCCCGCCGCCGCCACCGCGACCCCGGCGTTCGCCCCCTCCTCCCGGCCCGCCCGCCCCGGCGTCACCCTCGCCCGGGCCGTCCACGCCGAGTGGATCAAGTTCCGCTCGCTGCGCTCCACCTACTGGACGCTCGGCATCACCGTCGCCCTCACCATCGGCTTCGGCGCCCTGCTGTGCTGGGGCACGGTCAGCCGCTGGGACCACCTGCCCGCCGACGAACGCATGCACTTCGGCGCCGCCGAGCACAGCCTCCTGGGCTACCACTTCGCCCAGCTGGCCATCGGCGTCCTCGGCGTGCTGATCATCACCGGCGAGTACTCCACCGGCATGATCCGCGCCTCGCTGTCCGCCGTCCCCAAGCGCCTGCCGGTGCTCTGGGCCAAGGCCGCCGTCTTCGGCGCCGTCGCCTGGGCCGTCTCCACCGTCGCCTGCCTGATCGCCTTCTTCGTCGGCCAGTCGATCCTCGCGAGCAAGCACCTCGACACCACCCTCGGCGCCCCCGGCGTCACCCGCGTCGTGTTCGGCATGGGCCTCTACCTCACCGCCGTCGGCCTGCTCGCCGTCGGCCTGGGCACCCTCATCCGCAACACCGCCGGCGGCATCGCCAGCGTCTTCGGCGTCCTCATGCTGCTCCCGCTGCTCACCGAGGCCCTGCCCAGCTCCTGGCGCGACACCATCTCCCCCTACCTGCCCGGCAACGCCGGCCAGGCCCTCGCCACCCTCCAGCAGGGCCCGCACGACCTCGCCCCCTGGACCGGCTTCGGCGTGATGTGCCTCTACGTCCTCGCCGCCCTGATCGGCGCCGCCGTCGTCCTCAAGCGACGCGACGCATGACAGCCACCCGAACCCGGGGCCCGGGGTCCCGGGGGGGGGGTGAGCATGGTCCCTTGACATCCTCCTCCGGTTAGGGCCGGGGGATCCCCCGCGCGGCTGCGGCACGTGTCCGTGATCCGCAGCCGCCGAGGTGGGTTCCCCGTTCGACGGGCCGTGCCCGGCGTGGGATCGCCACGTCGGGTCTCACCGGCTCTCCAGGGGCGTTTAGCCTGTCCGCCCGCCCGGCGGCCAGGATGTTGCGAGCAGCGTTGAGGTCACGGTCATGGAGCACACCGCACGCCGGACAGGCCCACTCGCGGATCGCGAGGGGCTTGGGACCGTCGCGGTGTCCGCACTCCGAACAGAGCTGGGAGGACGGGAACGCACGGTGCACGATGCCGACCGTGCGCCCGTACCGGGCCGCCTTCTGTTCGAGGAGATGCCGGAAGGCGGCCCATCCGGCGTCGTGGACGGACTTGGCCAGGCGCCCTCGGGCGAGGCCGCGCACGTTCAGATCCTCCAGGAAGACGGCTTGGTTCTCGCCGATCAGCCGGGTGGTCTGCTTGTGCAGCCAGTCCATGCGGGTGTCGGCCACCTTGGCGTGCGCCTTGGCGACCTTCCTGCGGGCCTTCTCCCGGTTCCTGCTGCCCTTGGCCTTGCGGGACAGCTCCCGCTGCGCGGCCTTGAGCTTCTTCTCCGCCTTGCGCAGGAAGCGCGGGTTGTCGATCACCTGCCCGTCGGAGAGGACCGCGTAGGAGGTCAGGCCGAGGTCGATGCCGACCTCGGCGGTCGCCTCGGGCAGAAGACCGGCTTCCACCTCCACCACGAAGGACGCGTGGTACCGTCCGGCCGCATCCAGCACGATCGTCACGGACGACGGCGCGGATGGCAGCACACGGGACCACTCCACCCGCACGTCGCCGATCTTCGCCAGGTTCAGCTTCCCGTTCGGGCGGACGCGGAACCCATTACGGGTGAACCGCAGCGACTGCCGGCTGTCTTTGCGCGACTTGAACCTGGGCAGCCCCACTGGCGGGCCGGCTCGCCTGCCCGCCAGCGAGTCGAAGAA
Source organism: Kitasatospora sp. NPDC057936 (assembly GCF_042887525.1). Taxonomy (NCBI): domain Bacteria; kingdom Bacillati; phylum Actinomycetota; class Actinomycetes; order Kitasatosporales; family Streptomycetaceae; genus Kitasatospora; species Kitasatospora sp. NPDC057936. Next base: position 56,358 of record NZ_JBHVPD010000054.1, on the reverse strand, counting down.
GTTCCGGTACGCCGTGTCCAGGTCTCGCACGGACTGGATCAGCGGATCCACGCCCACCGACGCGAGCCACGCCCGTTCCGCCGTCTTCTTCGCCGTCGTGATCACCAGCTTCTGGAGATCGGTGCTCTTCGGGAACGGCAGACCGCCCTTCCGGGCCTCCTTCCGGACCGCAAGGGCATCGTTGTACACCACCCGAGCGCACCCGAACGTCCGGGCCAGCGCATTACGCTGTCCTGCTGTTGGGTAGAGCCGATAGGAGTACCTCAGATGCACCCGGTCAAGCTATCGGCCGCCACTGACAAGAACCTGCGACAGAAGCCTCCGCACCCCACTTGTCCCCGTTGCACAGGCCCGGACGTTCGGGGAGAAAACGGGTGACCACCGCCGAACGGACCCCCGCAGCCCGCGCAGGACGCCTCGGCGTCCCGCGCGGGCTCGCCCGGCTGCGCGCGGCCGTCCTCACCGAGCGCTACCCCGCCCTCGTCGACGCCGCCGCCGCCCTCGGCCTGCTCGTGCTCACCGCCCTGCCCCAGCGCCGCGAGCTGCACGCCACCCCCTGGCTCTGGGCCCTGCAGCTCGCCCTCGTCCTGCCGCTCGCCCTGCGCCGGCGCGCCCCCTTCCCGGTCTTCGCCGCGATCTCCCTGGCCGCCCTCGCCCAGTGGGCCACCGGCCACCCCATGCCCGCCGACGCGGCCGTCCTGCTCGCCCTCTACACCGTCGCCGCCCACTGCCGGCGCCGCCTGACCCTCATCGCCTACGGCGTCGCCGAACTCGGCGTCGTCATGGCCCTGCTGCGCTGGCCCCCGCTGACCGAACACGGCAACGCCGCCCACCTGCCGCTGTGGCTGCGCGTGTTCGTCCTGTTCTCCGGCACCGTCCTGGCCGCCGTCGCCCTCGGACTCAACGTCCGCGCCCGCCGCGCCCAGCTCACCGCCCTCCAAGAGCGCGCCCGCGACCTGGAACACCAGCGCGACCAGCAGGCCGCCCTCGCCGTCGCCGAGGAACGCTCCCGCATCGCCCGCGAGATGCACGACATCGTCACCCACAACCTCTCCGTCATGGTCGCCCTCGCCGACGCCGCCGCCTACGCCAACGCCACCGCCCCCGACAAGGCCACCGACGCCATGCGCCGCTCCGCCGAGACCGGCCGCCAGGCCCTCACCGACATGCGCCGCTTCCTCGGCGTCCTGCGCGCCGACGAACCCGACGCGCTGCGCCACCCCCAGCCCGGCATCGGCCAGCTCACCGTCCTCGCCGAACACGTGCGCGCCGCCGGCCTGCCCACCGACCTCCACGTCACCGGCGACAGCACCGCCGTCTCACCCGGCGCCCAGCTCACCGCCTACCGCCTCGTCCAGGAATCCCTCACCAACACCCTCAAGCACGCCGCCCCCGGCGCCCGCGCCCGCGTCACCGTCCACGCCACCCCCGCCGCCGTCACCCTGGAGATCCGCGACGACGGCCGCCCCACCGCCACCGCCCCCGGCCTGGGCCAGGGCCTGGCCGGCATGCGCGAACGCGTCGCCGCCTACGGCGGCAACCTCACCGCCGGACCCGCCCCCGGCGGCGGCTGGCGGGTGGCCGCCACCCTCCACCTGACCGACGACCACCCCGGCGACACCGACGAGGAGCCCAGCCCCGCATGACGATCAAGGTCCTGCTGGTCGACGACCAGCCGCTGCTGCGCCTGGCCTTCTCCATGACCCTCGACTCCCAGCCCGACCTGGAGGTCGCCGGCGAGGCCGGCGACGGCGAGGAGGCCGTCCGCCTGGCCGTCGAGCGGCCCGTCGACGTCGTCCTCATGGACGTCCGCATGCCCGGCACCGACGGCATCGAGGCCACCCGCCGCATCGTCGAACAGCGCCCCGACACCAAGGTGCTCATCCTCACCACCTTCGACCTCGACGAGTACGCCTTCGCCGGGCTGCGCGCCGGGGCCTCCGGCTTCCTGCTGAAGAACGCCGAACCGGACGAGCTGCTCGCCGCGATCCGCTGCGTGGCGGCGGGCGACGCGGTCGTCTCCCCGCGCGTCACCCGCCGCCTGCTCGACACCTTCGCCTCCCACCTGCCCGCCGACGGCCGCGGCGCCACCCGCGGCGAGGAGGCCGTCGCCGCGCTGACCGCCCGCGAGCGCAGCGTCCTGATCACGGTCGCCCGGGGCCTGTCCAACGCCGAGATCGCCGCCGAGCTCAAACTCGCCGAGGCCACCGTCAAGACCCACGTCAGCCGCATCCTGCTCAAGCTCGGCCTGCGCGACCGGGTCCAGGCGGTCGTGTACGCCTACGAGAACCGGCTCGTCCAGCCCGCCTGAGCACGCACGGCACGCACGCGCCCCGGCCCCTACGCAACCCGCGTGCGCCGGTCCACACTGGACGGACCCGTCCGAGTACGGACACCAGAGTGCCGGGGGACACATGGAGGCGTACTTCTTCCTCAGCTACGCGCGGGCGGACGACAACGGCTCGGCCGTCGCGGGCTTCTACCAGGACCTGCGCGCCGAACTGGCCCGGCGCGACCCGGACGCGGCCGCACTGCCGAGCTTCCGGGACGTCGAGCAGCTGTTCCTCGGGACCGACTGGGAGCTGCGGCTGTCGCGCACCGTCGCCCGCTGCCGCACCATGGTCGCGCTCTACTCGCCCGCCTACTTCGCCAGCGTCTACTGCGGCAAGGAGTGGACCGCCTTCCGCTCCCGCACCATCGCCTACGAACGCGAGACCGGCTGGGACAGCGGCGCCCTGCTGCCCGTCCTGTGGGAGCCCCTGCCCGCCGGGCCCGCCGCCCCCGCCGACGAGGTCCAGTACGTCGAACCCGCCATGGGGGAGCGCTACGCCGAACTCGGACTGCGCCGCCTCATCGAACAGGACCCGGGCGGAGCGGACTACCGGCGCGTCGTCGAGGTCCTGGCCGAACGGGTCCGCCTGCCCGCCCAACGCGCCCGCCTGCCCGAACTCGCCGACCTCGACCTGCGGCACTACCCCGGCGCCTTCCCGCCCGGCCCCCGCCCCGACCAGCCCGCGGCCACCGCCGGCCACCACCCGCCCGCCCACCTGTTCGTCAGCTACGCCCCCGCCGAACGGATGTGGGCCGAGTGGGCCGCCACCGAGCTGACCGCCCTCGGCTACCGCACCACCCTGCACAGCGTCGCCGCCGCCGAGGAAGGCCTGCCCGTCGAGGCCGGCTGGGCCCTGACCGGCCAGGGCCGCGTCGTCGTCCTGCTCTCCGCCGCCTACCCCGGCCACCCCCGCGCCGAGCGCCTCTTCCGCGCGCTCGCCGGCCGCGAGGCGGCCCCGGGCGTGCCCGCCCTCGTCCCGGTCCGGGTCGGCGACCCCGACACCGCCCTGCCCCGGCTCTTCGCCGAGCGGCCCAGCGTCGACCTCGCCGGCTCCTCGGCCGCCGACTCCCTGACCCGGCTGGCCACCGCCGTCGGCCACCCCGCCCGGGAGAGCGCCGGCGACCGCCCGTCCGCCCGCGGCGGCCACCCCGGCGACCTGCCCGCCGTCCTGGACATCCCCGCCCGCAACACCTCCTTCACCGGCCGCGACCGCGAACTCGAGGCCCTGCGCGACGGCTTCACCACCGCCGGCGCCGGCGCCGTCCGCGTCCTGACCGGCCTCGGCGGCGTCGGCAAGACCCAGACCGCCGCCGAATACGCCCACCGCTTCCGCGCCGGCTACGACGTCGTGTGGTGGATCGGCGCCGAACAGCCCGAACTCATCGCCACCCGGCTGGCCGCCCTCGCCCCCGGACTCGGCCTCGAACACGGCGAGGACAGCCAGGACACCGCCGCCCGCGTCCTCGCCGCACTGCGCCACGGCACCCCCTACCGGCGCTGGCTGCTCATCCTCGACAACGCGACCGGCCCCGACCAGCTCGCCCGCTGGCTCGTCGACGGCCCCCTCGGCGGCCACATCCTCATCACCTCCCGCAACCCCGCCTGGAGCGGCCGGGCCGGAGTCGTCGAACTCGGCGTCTTCCGCCGCACCGAGAGCCTCCAGCACCTCCACCGCCTCAACCCCGGCCTCGGCCACGACGCGGCCGACCAGGTCTGCGACCGCCTCGGCGACCTGCCGCTGGCCATCGCCCAGGCCGCCGCCTGGCTGCGCGAGAGCGGCATGCCCGTCACCGACTACCTCGACCTGCTCGCCGCCACCATGACCGAGATCCTCGAACGCACCCGCCTGCCCGCCACCGACTACCCGCGCTCGGTGGCCGCGACCTGGCACCTGTCCCTGGAGGAACTCCACCGCACCAACGCCAGCGCCGCCGAACTCCTCGAAATCTGCGCCCACTTCGGCCCCGAGCCGATCCCCACCGCACTGCTGCTCTCCCCGCTGCTGGCCCGCCACCTCGGCCTCGACGGCGACGCCCTGGGCACCCGCCTGGAGATGGGCGAGCTCGTGCGCACCATCCACCGCACCGGCCTGGCCCGCGCCGACGCCGGCCGCCAGTCCCTGACCGTCCACCGCCTCGTCCAGGCCGTCGTCCGCGACCAGCTGCCCGCCCAGCGCGGCGAGGAGATGCGCCGCGTCGTCCAGCTCGCCCTCGCCGCCGCGGCACCCTCCGACCCCGACCGGGTCGGCACCTGGGAGGCCTTCGCCGAGATCCTCCCGCACCTGTGGCCCAGCGGCGCCGCCGACTCCACCGAGGCCGACGTGCGCCGGCTCATCGTCAACTCCGTACGCTTCCTGTGGAAGCGCGGCCTCTACCCGGAGGCCAGGGAACTCGCCGAACGCACCCTGGAACGCTGGAGCAGGGCCGCCCCGGACGGCGGGCGCCCGGGCACCGACGGCCTCCAGACCGGCATGCTGCGCGTCCAGCTCGCCAACGTGCTCCGCGAACAGGGCGAATTCCGGGCCAGCTACACCATCGACCGCACCGCCCTGGAACGCTTCCGCGGCGAACTGGGCCCCCGCCACCTGCAGACCCTCATCGCCGCCGGCAACCTCGCGGCCGACCTGCGCCTGCTCGGCCGCTACCAGGAGGCCCGCGAACTCGACCGCGACACCCTCGACCACGTCCTCCAGGCGCTCGGCCCCGACCACCCGCGCATCGGCATGACCCTCCACAACCTGGCCGTCTCCGAGGACCTCACCGGCGACTGGCCCCGCGCCCTGGACCTCTACCGCCGCAGCTACCGCCGCCAGCGGCGCCTGCTCGGGCCCGCCGACCTCGACACCCTGCTCTCGGCCGCGGCCTACGGCGGCACACTGCGCGAGATGGGAAGGTTACGCGAATCGCTGACCGTGCTGGAGGACACCGTCCTCGCCTACCAGCGCACCGTCAGCAGCCGCAACACCCAGTCCCTGTACGCCAGGGCCGAACTCGCCGCCACCACCTTCCGCCTCGGCGACCTGCCCGCCGCCTGCGAACAGGCCGGCCAGACCTACCAGGACCTCGGCGACGTCCAAGGCCCCCACCACCTGCACTCCCTCGTCGCGGCCACCACCCTGGCCGCGGCCCTCCACGCCCGCGGCGACCACCAGCGCGCCGCCCGCATCGCCGCCCGCGCCCACCGGGCCGGCCAGGACCACTTCGGGGAGGCCCACCCCGTCACCCTCGCCCTGACCGCCGGCCTCGCCGTCCACCTCCGTGCCACCAGCAGCGCCGCGGAGGCCCGCTCCCTGTCCCACACCGCCGTCACCGGCCTCACCCGCGCCATCGGCGCCGACCACCCCTACCTGGGCGCCGTCCTGATCAACCACGCCACCGGCCTCGCGGAGACCGGCGAGAGCGAAGCGGCCGCCGAACTCGGCCGCCGCGCCATGGACCTGCTCACCGCCGTGGTCGGCGACACCCACTACGACGTGCTCACCGCCCGCGCCAACCTCGCCCTCGACCTGGCCGCCCTCGGCCACCACACCGAGGCCGCGCGCCTGCGCGCCCGCTGCGCCCGCCAGGCCGCCGACGCCCTGGGCCCCGCCCACCCGGTCACCACGGCCACCGAAGCCGCCACCCGCCTGGCCGCCCACGTCGAACTGGTGCGGCTCTGAGACGGCCCGGGCCCCCGGCCGCGGGAGGGCCGGGGGCTGCGAGCGCCGTACGGAGTGTCAGGGGCGGGTGACCGAGGTCGTGTTGGTGGCGGCGTTCCAGTGGACGGTCGCGTTCTGGAACTTCTGGACGCGCCCGCCCGGCTCGTCGGCCTCGTCGGTGACGGGGTAGCCGACGGCCTTCTCGTGGCCGGCGGCGTGGAAGGCGTCGTAGATGGCGCCGTGGACGACGTGCGCACCGGTCGGGGCGGACCACAGGATCACGGCCCGCTCGAAGAACTGGTAGCGCCCGCGGGTGCCGTCGGGGGCCGCGGCCCCGTCCGCCTCGTCCATCGTCGGGAAGCCCCAGGCCCGTTCGGCGTCGGTGGCCCAGAAACGGGTGAGGATCTCGCCGTAGACGGGGTGGGCCTCGTCCGGGTGCCACAGGATGATGCCGTTCTTGAACTGCTGGAAGCGCCCGCCGGCCGCCGAGTCGCGCTCGCCGCGGATCGGCGCGCCCAGCACGCTGTTCAGGCCGCCCATGGCGTCGTACTTGACCCGGATCGCGCCGTAGGGCATCAGGTCGTCCAGGCGGTTGTAGCGGCGCGGGGTGAAGCCGCGCAGCCCGTCACCCCACGTGCGCTCCTCGGCGACGTGGCCGAAGTCGTACTCCTCGCGCACCACCGGCTGGGTGTGGGCGGCATCGGCCCAGCGCACGAACAGGGCGACGTGGTCGGTGCCGCCGGCGTCCTTGAGCAGCGCGTCGCCGGGCTGGAGGTCGCCGGCCGGGATGTCGGCGGTCACGTTCCACAGCGTCCACGTGGTGAGCGAGGTGCCCAGGTGCCAGGCCATCGACACGAAGCCGGAGCAGTCGGGGCGGTAGCAGCCGAACTGGTTGCCGTGGCAGCCCTGCTGGCTGTACGGCACCTGCTCGGCGATCCACGACCACGCGCGGTCCATGACCTCGCCGCGCCCGATCGGGCCGTCGGTGTCGGAGTCGAGCGCGGCGGCTCCCGTGACGGGGGAGCGGACGGGTACGGCGGACGCGGCGTTCGCGGCGTTCGTGGCGGCGGGTATCGCGCCCAGCGCGAGCGCGGCCGCCGCCAGGGCGGGGACCACGGCGCGCGCGGCACGGCGCAGGATCGGCGTAGTGCGCAAGGCTGGCTCCTGGGGGTCTGCGGTGGAAGGGCTCCGCGGTGGAAGGGCCCTGACGGACCGTCCGCAAGCTAGCCGCGGGCGCGCGGGGCCGGTATCCGGAACGCTCCGGATTGACCGGCCCCGTCAGCCAGTCGAGGATGGTGCCGGGCAGGCCGGCAGCTCCGGGCGGTCCAGGGTCCGCACCGCCGGCAGCCACGCCGCCGGCTCCGACGGGCCCCCGGGCAGGCGCACCCGGAACCACCGGGGCGACTGGGTGCCCATCTCGTCGACGATCGGCACCCCGTGCGGCTCCTCGCACTCCGCGTCCAGCACGTCCCCGTGCCACACCCGGGTCGCCACCACGTTCCCCGCCAGGTACGGCTCGCGCGGGTCGATCGCCAGGCCCAGGCTGCACTGCGGATCCCGGCCCGCCCGGCTCTGGCAGCCCGGGTCCGCGTTGTACACCCGTACGTGCCCCGCCGCCGGGGCGCTGCCGCCGGCGTCCGTCCAGCCCACCGCCACCGTGCCCGCCACCGCCGCCCCGGACGCCAGCACGGCCGCCGCCGCGAGCGCCGCGGGCCCGTGGCGCCGCCGCCCGTGTCTGCCCCCGCCCCGGTGGGCGCGGATGCGCGCGAGCAGGCTCTCGGCACTGTGGGCGGCGCGCTCGGCATGGGTGGGCGCCAGGCAGTCGGCGGCCAGCGCCCGCCAGAACGGCGGCACCCCGTCCGCCATCCGCAGCGGCGCCCGCCGCTCCGCGTACTCCTGGGCGGCCGCCGCCCGCGCCGCCGGGGTCGCGCCGGGAAACGGCGAGGCGCCGCGCGCGAACACCTCGTGCACGACGATCCCCAGCGCCCAGATGTCCCCACTGGGACGCACGGTGACGCCCTGCTCGCCCAGCGGCGCCCGCCAGCGCTCGGGCGGCAGGTAGTCGAACGTGCCCATCGGCGGCGCGTGGCCGTGCGTGCCACCGGTCCCGGTCAGCTCGGTCGCCAGCCCGAAGTCCGCGAGCAGCACCGAACCGTCGGCGGCCAGCAGCACGTTGTCGGGCTTCAGGTCGCCGTGCACCCACCCGGCGGCGTGCAGGTGGGCCAGCCCCTCGCAGATCCCGGCGATCAGCGCGCCGCCCTCGGCCTCGGACACCTCCGCCGAATCCAGCAGGTCCCGCAGGCTGCGCTCCGCGCGCTCCATCACCAGGACGATCGCGCCGTCCAGGAACGCGTCACCCTCCGCGCCGAGCTGCACGGTGTCCAGCAGGCGCACCAGCCGCGGATGGCGGGTGCGGCGGGCGAACTCCACCTCGCGGCGCGCGGTTTCGGCGACCTTGGCGGCCTGGCGCGGCGTCAGCCCCGCGGTCGGCAGGATCTTCAGCGCGACCTCGACGCCGACCCCGGTGCCGTCCCCGGCACCGTCCCCGGCACCGTCCTCGTCAACGCTTCCGTCACCGCTCCCGGTGGAGCGGCCCGCGTACACACTGGCCCAGCCCCCGGCCGCGATCGGCCCGGTGACCTCCCAGCGCCCCACGCGCCGGCCCGGCGGCAGCGGGTGCACGCTCAGGCACCGGCGGGGCCGACCGGGCCGCGCGGCGGCAGCAGCGCCAGGTGCTCCTCGCGCACCAGCCCGAACCGCAGCGCGATCGCCACGATCGCCTCCCGCTTGCCGTTGCGCCGCCCGCCCCGCTCCTCCGCCGGGGCGGCGATGCGCATCTTCTCCTCGGCCAGGTAATCGATGTGCGAACTGACCGCACGCGCCGTCAGCCGCGCGCACGCCCGATGACCGGCCAGCCGCTCCACGATCCGCGGCGTCGTCGGCACCTCCAGCGGCGACTCGTCACGCAGCCGCGGCTCGCACAGCGCCACCAGCACCAGGAAGTACGTCGCCGTCTCGTCCAGCGAGTACGCCGTGACCGTCCGGGTGCCCCGCAGGGCGTCGCCGCCCAGCCCGTCCGGATCCAGGTAGACGTGATCGGGGGCGAACACCTGGAAGGCCAGCGTCCCGCCGCCGTGCGTCGGCAGCACCACGCGCGAGAACTCGAACGGGATCGGCGCCCCCGCCCGCCGCGGCGGCACCCGCAGGTACTCCCCGGCACCCTCCGGGTTCTCCACCAGGTAACTCTGGCTCGCACTGAGGTTGCTCAGCTGCCAGTGGTCCTCCGTCACCCGGATCTCCCCGGCCAGCCGCGACACCGCCGCGTCCGCCAGCGGCAGCTCCACCGGCACCGCCGCCGAACCCCGCCCGAACCGCGCCACCTGACCGGGCCCCAGCCGCAGCGTCACCGCCCCGGCACTGCCGTCGCCCGCAGGCGGCAGATACACGACAACGCCACTCATGCGCCCGCCTCGCTGCGCCCGGCGGTCGCTTCGCGAAACACGCACCCATCAGTGGTTCGCTCGCTGCGCTCGCTCACGGTCGCGCCCCCCTTCATCGCACCTCAGGGCGACGGTACACAATGTGCCGGGGCGATTGCGAAGCGTGTGCCGATCCTCACGAACCGCTGCTCCCACCACCGCCGTCACCGAGGCTGGTGAGGTCGGCCCCGTCGTTACGCGAACCGCGCCGGCGCCGCTTGGCCGCCGAGCGCACCACCTCGCCCGCCCCCAGCGTCACCGCCGCCACCGCCCGCACCCACCCCGGCCCGCCGCGCTGCGCCCACACGACGCACGCGCACCCGCCGACGACGAGCAGCAGGACGAGAACCAGCACCACACCGACCATGCTCCGCACCTCTTCTTCGTGTTCGTATACCGCCGGTGATCTTCCCAGATCCCCCGATACGCGAACGAAACACTCGCTACCGGAATCTGATCTCACCGATGAACCGGTGAAACCCGTTTCAGGGCGGACCTTGACGTTCCGTTCCTGCAGTGCCACCCATGCCAACGACGTCAGCCACCCCCCGAAGGTTCACCCGCCGGTTCTCTGCTGCCGGAGCCCTCCTGCCGAGCGCGGCCACGGCGGCCGTCCTGCTGCCGGCCGCCGCCGTCCGCTTCCCCCGAACACGCCGGACCCCGGGGCGACCTGGACGCACGGCGGCGCGGTGAACGGGAGCGTCGGGCGGCTCTTCTTCACTTTCACCTGGGCGACAGCGCCCGCCGCCTCTGCGCCTGGGCCCAGGCGCGGCCGGTCTGACCGCCGCGCCCGGTGGGTCAGTGCAGGAGGGCGTGCAGCAGCCGTACGTAGCGGCTCCAGCGGGCCGGGCGGGCCACCGTGCCCGAACAGGCCAGTTCGGCGCGGTCCAGGCTGTCCTCCAGGCAGGCGTCGTGGAGGGGGCGGAAGACGAGCGGCCAGGTGAGGCGCGCCGGGCCGCGGGCGGCCATGGCGAGGGTGTGGCGCAGCAGCGTGTGCTCCTCATCGACGGCCAGGGCGGTGAATTCGTGGAATCCGTGGAAGCCGCGCGGCCCGCTGAAGGTGAAGCGCACCCATTGCGAGGGGACGTGGGCGGCGACGGTGTAGCGGACCGGGCCGTGCCCGCCGACCGCCCCGGCCGCCAGGGGGCGGTCGAACTCCATCGACGGCCAACTGCCCTGCGGCCACAGCCTGTCGTCGCTGCTCGCCAGGGTGTCGATCAGCGCTCCCACCTCGCTTCGCTGCGCGGCCAGCAGGCGCTCGTGCACGTTGTAGACACCCATCGCGGTCTCCTCGGGTTCTTTTTAGAGGACAATCTCTAATATTGTGGAGGGTACTCTCCACTTCATGGCGAGACCACCCCGCTTCGATGCGAACCAGCTGCTCGACGCCGCCGTGCGGCTGGCCGCCGCCGGGGGGCCGGCCGCGGTGACGATGTCCGCGGTCGCCACGGAGGTGGGCGCCCCGAGCGGCTCGGTGTACCACCGGTTCGCCGGGCGCTCCGCGCTGCTCGCCGAGGCGTGGCTGCGGACGGTGGAGGGCTTCCAGGCCGGCTACTTCAAGGTCCTCGAAGCGGCCGGCGGCGATGCACGGCGGGCGGGCTGCGCGGCGGCGCGCCACGTCGTCGCCTGGAGTCGCGCCCACCCCGAGGAGGCCGCTCTCCTCCTCTACGGCGCCGAGGACTTCGGGCGCGCCGACTGGTCGGATGAGCACCGCCGGCGGGCGGACGACGGCAACCGCCGCGTGCGCGCCTCGCTGGCCGAGCTCGCCACCGCCCTGGGCGCCGAGGGCCCGCAGGCCGCCGAGCGGGTGGCCCTCGCCGTGGTCGACCTGCCCCTGTCCCTGGTCCGCCGCCACCTCCGCTCCGGCGACCCCCTCCCCGCCCACGCCGAAGACCTCGCCGAACAGTGCACCGCCGCCCTCCTGGGCCCGGCCGCCTGAGGACCGCCCCCATGGCCGCCCCCATGGCCGCCCGGCCTGGACGGCCGGGCGGTGAGCGAAAAGTCGGCGGGCCCGACTTCTGGTGCGGGGCCCGGCCGCCCCATGCATGGGGCGGCCGGGCCGGGCGGAGGTCAGGCCACGGGGTTGCCGGGGTCGTCCAGCCAGACGGACTGCGCACCGTCCACGGCGATGGTCACGCCGAACCGGCACAGGTCGGGCTTGCCCTCCTCCAGCCACCACAGGTGGGCTCTCGTGATTTCGTCCCACAGCCGGCGGGGGCCGGACTGGTGGGCGGCGTCCTCGGCGTCGCATGCGGCGTAGCGGACGGATGCCCACGATCCCGCACCGTCCGAGAGCTGCATGCGGTAGGTGCCGCCGGGGTCGGCGCCGTCCCAGACGTGTTCGTACCGGATGCCCGGCACCCGAAGGCCGATGGCGAATGCGGCGTTCACGTCCTCCAGGGCCAGCTCCGGGTCCATCGTGGAAGGCCCTTTGCGGCCCGGCACGTCCGCTGGCTCGATCACGGCGTGCGGGCGCTGTGCCCGCATCCACATGAAGGAGACGTTGCCGACGAACCGGCCGTGCGAGGCCCCGCCCGGCCGGCCGACCACCAGGCGCAGCAGCCCGGCATTGGCGTACGGGGTGCCCCATGGGGTGACGATCACGCCACCGGGCCGGGTCTGTTCGATCCAGGTGGAGGGCACCCGGCGGACGGCTGCCGTCGAGTGGACGCGGTCGTAGGGGGCAGCGTAGGACCATCCCGCCAGCCCGTCGCCGACGACCCGCCGGGGCGCGAATCCGGCGGCGCCGAGTCTCAGCGCCGCCTCGGCTGCGATGGCCGGGTCGACTTCGACCGTGGTCACCCGGTCGTCGCCAAGTCGGGCCGAGAGCAGGGCGCTTGTCCAGCCGGTTCCGGTGCCGACGTCGAGCACGTTGTGGCCGTCTCGCACGTCCAGGTGGCGGAGCATGGCCGCGACGAGGGACGGCATGGACGCCGACGACGTGGCGATGCCCGGCCCGTTCTCGTGTCCGTCGTCGACCTGTGTGACGACCACGCCGTCGGCATTCACCAGCGACCACCAGGCGTCCGGGGCGTCGGCCTTGATGATCCGCCGGCAGCCGGTCGGTGCGTCCTCGTCCGGGGTCCACACGGCGTCCGGCACGAAGGCAGAGCGCGGGGCACGCTCGAACGCGCCCCGCCACTCCTCGCCCAGCGCGCCGCCCTCGGTCAGGTCGGCCAGCAACTGCGCGTACTTGTCCATCAGTTGGCGCTCACTTCTTTGGGGAGCCGGGCTTGCTTCTTGACGTCTCATCAGGTCTGCGGAACGGTGGGCGCAAGATGTGGCAACCGGCTTGGTATGGGAGGCACCGTGGACCTTCAGTTCGTCGGGATCGACCCGAACACGGAGCACGAGGGATCGCCGACCGTGTGGGTGGACCGCGACGCGGGGGAGATCGTCGTCCAGGGCTGGAAGCCGGACGACGCGATGCTCGCCGCGATCGGCACCACCGAGTGGACCGCCGGACACGGTAGCGGAATCCCGGCGACGGAGGCCGTGGTCCGCATCCCCACCCGGATGATCCCGATGCTGAGGAAGGCCTGTGATGACGCCGAACGTGCCGAGCTTCGCTGAACTGCTGCAGGGCGCCCAGCGCTCCGCCGTGCACCTGGAGATGCGCGACACCTACGCCGGCCAGGACAGCGGCGGCTTCGCCGAGTACCTGCGCAGCGGGTACGCGAACACCGACACCACCTCCCCGCACTGGTCGCGCTGGCGCGCCATGGTGACCGAGGCCACCGACCGGGACGTGGCGCTGCGCCGGGCACGCATCGTCTCGGAGCCGGTCACCGACTACATCCGCTACGAGCACGCCCTGACCGTGGCCAACGTGGATCTGGGCGAGGAGGTCCGGTGGCTGTCCCGCAGGCAGGCCTGCGAGATCGCGCTGCCGGGCAGCGACTTCTGGCTGTTCGACCAGGCAGGGGTGTTGTTCAACCACTTCACCGGCGACGGCGCATGGGCCGAGCCGCGCCTGACCTACACCGAGGAACCGGCCGTGGTGAGGCTCTGCTCCAGCGCCTTCGAGGCGGTCTGGGAGCGCGGCGTCCCACACGAGAAGTACACCGTCTGACCCTCGCTCCGGACCGCCCGCGGATGTACTCCTCCCCGTCCTCCAGTGCCGAAGCCGCCCGGCGGGCCGTCGCCGCGCGGCTGCGCGACCTGATGCTGGACGCCGGCCTCAACGGGCAGCGACTCGCCGCCCGCTGCGGCTGGCACGAGTCCAAGACCTCCCGCATCCTCAACGCCAGAAAAGCCCCCTCCGAGGACGACATCCGCGCCTGGTGCGCCGCGTGCGGCGCCGACGACCAGGTCCCGGACCTGATCGCCACCGCCCGTGCCGTCGACTCGATGTACATGGAATGGCGACGACTGCACCGCAGCGGCCTTGCCCGCACCCAGCAGCAGAGCCTCGACCGGTACGCCAGGACCGCACTGCTGCGCGTCTACGCCTCCAACGTCATCCCGGGCTTCCTCCAGACCCCGGCCTACGCCACCGCGCTGTTGAACGGCATCACCCGGTTCAAGGGCTACGCCGACGACGTCACCGAGGCGGTCGCCGCCAGAGTCGCTCGCAGCCGCTTCCTGTACGAGGGCGGCCACCGCTTCGTGGTCGTCCTGGAGGAAGCCGTCCTGCGCCACCGGATCGGCGATCCTGCCGCGATGGCCGGCCAACTGCGCCACCTGATCACCTTGATGCCATTGTCCTCGCTGAGCCTGGGCATCATTCCGTTCGGAGCCGAGCGTGCAGTGTGGCCGCTTGAGGCCTTCTACCTCTTCGACGCCTCAAGCTGCTCGGTGGAGACGCTCACGGCGGAGATCAGCGTCACTCAGCCCCGCGAACTCGCCGACTACGCGAAGGCGTTCACCGAGCTGTCGCAGATGGCCGCACACGGGGACGCCGCCCGGCGCCTGATCGCCGATGCCATCGGCGTCCTCGGATGAAGGTGCGCAAGAATCCGCAAGTGCGTTGAGTGATCGCGACGTTACTCCCTAATGTCGTGGGTGCCGCTCTGCGGAAGGAACCGGGGCACTCGCCCTGAGGGCCCGCAGAGCGGCGGCCACCCCTTGGAGCGGAGCCGGTGATGGAGACGGTCGCACTTGATGGCGGAGGGCACGGCGGCGGCGGTGGCGGGGACGGCGGCGACGGGCATCCTGGGACGCCCTGGACGCCGCCGACCGACCCGCCGTCCCCCGACGGCAGCACACCGCCCGGCGACGGAGGACACAAGAAGTGACGCTCGCACCCGAGCAGGAGGGCCGCCCCGCGCCAGGGCGGTCCTTCCCCATCGCCGACGCGTGGGCGACGGCCTTCGACGCCGTCCCGCGCTCGCTGTTCCTGCCGGACCTGATCTGGGCCCACGACATGGCCACCGGGAAGAGCCGGCCCCTCGACCGCACCGAGGACGAACGAGGCTGGTCGGCGGCCGCCGCCGCGGACATTCCGATCGTCACCCAATGGGACGACGGCGCTCACGCCGGCCGGAAACCCGGCACGGTGCCGACCAGCTCCGCCTCGATGCCGTCGCTCGTCGCCTCGATGCTGGACGACCTCCAGGCCGAGCCGGGGATGCGGGTGATGGAGCAGGGCACCGGCACCGGATGGAACAGCGCATTGCTCGCCCACCGGCTCGGCGACGCGAACGTGACCACCGTCGAGATCGACCCGCTCGTGTCCGCCCAGGCCCGTGCCGCCCTGCACGCCGCCGGCTACCAGCCGCAGGTCGTCTGCGGGGACGGCGCGCTCGGCCACCAGGCCGGCGCCCCGTACGACCGGATCACCGCCACCTTCGGGCTGCGCGAGATCCCCCAGGCGTGGATCGAGCAGACCCGCCCCGGCGGGCTGATCCTGGCGCCCTTCGGCACCCACTACTCCAACGCCGACGCCTTGGCCCGCCTCACCGTCCACGGCGACGGCACCGCGAGCGGCCCGTTCCTCCAGCCCGTAGAGTTCATGAAGATGCGCTCCCAGCGCCTGCGATGGCCGGACAACCCCGCAGACGGCGGCACCGTCGCCGAACACACCACCGCCGCCGCCCTCCCGTCGCACAGAAAGTTCGACCCGTTTCCGCTGGCCGCCGGGCTGCGCCTGCGCGACGTGACGCACGCGATCCAGCCGCACCAGGACGGTGCCCGCACCCTGTGGCTCTACTCCCTTACGACCCCGGCCTGGGCCGCAGCGACGTTCCGCGACGGTGAGAGCGTTCACCTGGTCCGCCAGTACGGCGGGCGCCGCCTGTGGGAGGACTTCGAGCGGACCCTCATCTGGTGGCACGACACGGGCGAGCCCGGAGTCGAGCGTCTCGGACTCACTGTCACCCCGGACGGCTGGCACGCCTGGCTCGACGAACCCGCCCAGGCGATCTGACCCCAAATCGGTCCCGCCGCCCCGGGGCTCGGGGCGGCGGGACCGAGCCGCACGGGAAGTCGGTGAGGCCGACTTCCTGTGCTGTACAGGGGCGGTGCTGCGGGGGGATCTGTTCGGGTGGTGCGGAGTTCAGCCGGGCGTGGGGAGTGGAAGGTCGGCGAGATCGACTTTTGGTGCAGGGCCCGGCCGCCCCCGTGCGGGGGCGGCCGGGCTGAGGGCAACGGCTGCTACCGGGCGTCGAACTCGCCGGCGCGGATGGCGGTGAGCCGACGGCCGTCGTGGGAGCGGATGTGGGCGGGGCCGCCGGGGTGGAGGGCGTCGAGGATGCGGATGGCGTAGGCCTCGCTCATGCGGTCGATGACTTCGGCGGGGGTCAGCCAGGCGACGGCGGTGGATTCGTCGGAGAGGTGTTCGGCGCCGCTTTCGGGATGGCAGCGGAAGACGAGGGAGATGATGCCGCGGGTCATGTTCTTGTAGACGCCGGTCAGTTGGTCGACGCCGACCTTGAGCCCGGTCTCCTCGAAGATCTCGCGGCGCAGGCCGTCTTCGACGGTCTCGGTGAGTTCCAGCACCCCGCCCGGGGGCTCCCAGGCGCCGTTGTCGGCCCTGCGGATCGCCAGCACACGCCCGTCCTCGCGGACGACCGCACCCGCGACGGACACGGAGTGCAGCGGCGTTGACGGGGTCTCACTGTCAGCCATGCACAGGAGCATAGGAGACCCGAAAGGCCCCGCCGCCCCAGGCGTTGGGCGGCGGGGCGGGGAGCGGTGGTTGTTACTGGGTGTCGAACTCGCCGGTGCGGATGGCGGTGATGAAGGACTGCCAGGCGGCGGTGGGGAAGATGAGGGCGGGGCCGCTCGGGTCCTTGGAGTCGCGGACGGGCAGTAGACCAGGGATGTTGGGAGCTGCCTCTACGCAGTCGCCGCCTTGCTGACTGTAGGTCGACTTCACCCAGCGGGCGGTGCTCAAGTTGATGCTGTCAAGCATTTGATCCTCTTCCGAGCAACGCAGTGGGCCCCGCCGCCCCAGGCGTTGGGCGGCGGGGCGGGGAGCGGTGGTTGTTACTGGGTGTCGAACTCGCCGGTGCGGATGGCGGTGATGAAGGACT
>NZ_JBHVPD010000054.1:37055-39336 GCF_042887525.1 Kitasatospora sp. NPDC057936 | reverse complement strand
TGCCAGGCGGCGGTGGGGAAGATGAGGGCGGGGCCGCTCGGGTCCTTGGAGTCGCGGACGGGCATGACGCCGGTGAAGCCGGGGGCCACCTCGATGCACTCACCGCCGCCGCCGCTGTAGGTGCTCTTGCGCCAGTGAACACTTGATAGGTCAGGGTGCACTTTCGAAGTCCTTCCGTACTGCGCGGATCAGCTCCAGCGACGCGGCCAGGGGCAGCGCTTCAACCTGGAGTCGATCGTAGTCCTTGGCCCAGCCGGCGAGCGTCTCCGGATTGCGTTCCAGGATGCCGCGTTGGTGGGTCTCGGAGTAGCCGAGCAGAGAGCGGTTGGGCATCGTCAGCAGAGTCACCGGGTGGGCGAAAGGGCGGTTCTCGCCGAGGCTGATCGGTGCGACCTGGATGGTCATGCTGGGCTGCTCGGTGAGGCGTTCGAGGTGCGCGAGCTGGCCGATCATTACGGATCGTCCGCCGATCGGCCGCCTCAGGCTCCACTCGTCCAGCACGGCGTGGATGTGGGGAGGAGAGGGGCGTTCGAGCTTGGCCTGCCGGGCGAGCAGGAACTTCACGCGCTCGTCAGCGTGTTGCTGGGTGACGGCACCGCGCCTGACGAAGGCCTGCTCGTAGGCGGCTGCGTACTCCGGGGTCTGCAGAAGCCCCGAAATGACGCCGATCTGGAAGAGCCGGATCGCGACGGCTTCGGCTTCCTTGTCGGCGTACTCGGGGAATCCCTCTATCAGGATGCTGTGTTCGAGCTGGTCGAGCATCAGCGCAAGGGTGCCGCCGGTGTCCAGGTACGCGTCGGCGACCTCCACGAACTTGCGGCTGGGCGCGCGGACGCCGCGCTCGATGCTGGAGATGTACGCGCCGGAGTAGGAGATCGCGGTCCCGAGCTGGGTCTGGAGCAGCTTGCGTGCCTCACGGAAGCGACGCAGCTGGATCCCGAGCGATGCGTACGGGGACGATGTGGGGTCAAGCCTCTTGCGGTTCACGGTGTTTCCCAACTGAACCAACTTGAACTGGCGACTACAGATGCTTCCCCACGCAAGGGGCGATCCGCAACCCTTTTCTCGACAGAGCGTAAATGCTTGATTGCGAAGGGTGCTCTCATGGTGCTGTCCAGACTCCACGGCTACGGGGTGCGGTGGGACTCCGATGCCCGGTGTTACCGGGTGCGGAACGAGGTCACGGGGGAGTGGCTGCGCTGTGGCTCGACCGGTGAGCTGGCCTCCTTCCGCTCGTTCTGTGCCGCGTTCTCGGCGTGGCGGATGTTCGAGGTGCACCGCAGGACCGGTGTGTGATGACCTCGATGCTCAAGCGGGCGACGGCCGAGCAGCGCCGTGAAGCCGCCCTCGTTGCCGATGACTTGGCGGCGGTCCTTGCTCTCGGTGGGGCCAAGTTGCCCTCTCTGGAGGTGGATTGGTACTTCGGGTCCCGCACTGGCTGTTACCTGATCTCTCTCGGGGCGGCCCGTGTCGATGAAGTCCTCCGGATTGTCGAACTGCTTCGCAAGGGGCTGCACTTCGAGCGCCTCGCCGCCGATGACGACTGAACTGGCCGTCCGCCTGGCCTGGCTGCTCGGCTTCGCTGCCCTGATCAACTGGTGTTTCTGGAACAGGAAGTAGCACCCCCCCATGCGCGACCCCCGCCTCCTCGCCAAGCCTCCCGTGTGCCGGCTCGGCTGCCTCGCCCTCGTCCGCAACCCCCGCGGCGACGTCCTGCTCGTCGACCCCGACTACATGGACGGACTCATCCTCCCCGGCGGCGCCGCCCGCCCCAACGAGCCCCCGCACGAGGCCGCCGCCCACCACCTCCTCGCCCAGACCGGCATCGCCCGGCGCCTCACCCATGTCCTCGCAGTCGACTTCACCCCCGCCGACCGCTACCTGGAGCGCCTCAACCTCGTCTTCGACGGCGGCACCACCGCCCAGGAGCTCATCGTCCCGCCCCAGCACCGCAGCGGACTGCTCGGCGCCCGCTTCGTCCCCGTCCAGCAGCTCGGCCAGGTGATGGCCCCCGCCCAGGCCGCCCGCCTCGCCGAAGCGCTCACCAATCACGCCGTCCCCCTCCTCCTCCACGGCCAGCGCGCCGCCTGATCCCCGCCTGCGCAGGAGGCGGGGTCGGACACCCGGCGATAGGTAGTTGTTCGACATATAAAGAGCGATGGCTTATGTTCGTGACGTGGACGTGGGGGGGGGGGGCCCCCGCGCCCCCCCCCCCCCCCACCCCCCGTACCCAGCCCAGCGTGGTGCGCGGAGGACCCAAACACCCCCCCCCCCCCCCCCC
>NZ_JBHVPD010000054.1:0-37045 GCF_042887525.1 Kitasatospora sp. NPDC057936 | reverse complement strand
CCGCGGGGGGGGGGGGGGGGGTCGCACCCGGGTTTTTTGTTTTTTTTTAAATTTAAAAGGTGGGTTGTTTTTTTTGGGTGGGGGGGGGGGGGGGGCCCCCCCCCGCGGGCCCCCCCACCGCCGATTCCCGTGTTCCCGTTCCGTGAGAGGAGCGCAGTGCACCGTCACGCCCGCACGCCCCGGACGCTCGGCGCCGGCATAGCCGCCGCCCTGAGCCTGGCCGCCCTGGCCGCCTACGCCGCCCCGACCGCCACCGCCGCCCCGACCGCCACCGCCGACACCGCGCCCGCCCAGGCCCCCGGCGACCCCGTCCCCGGCGTCGTCGCCGGCCAGGACACCGCCGCCCCGCAGCTGGTCACCGGCCTCGCCGACCCCGCCCCCGGCAACCCGGCCGACGCCGCCCGCGCCCACCTGGCCGCCCACCGCGACCGCTACCAGGTCGACCCCGCCCAGCTCGCCGAGGCCGGCACCGAGAGCGCCCCCGACGGCCGCCGCACCGTCCGCTTCCAGCAGAACGAGAGCGGCGTCCCGGTCCTCGGCGCCCAGTACCTCGTCCACCTCGCCGGCGACGGCGCCGCCCAGCACGTCGAATCGGCGGGCGGCAAGTACTTCACCGGCCTCACCGCCCCCACCACACCCACCGTCCCGGACGACCTGCTGCGCACCGCCGCACTCGGCGCCCTGCCCGACGCCGCCCGCGCCAAGGCCACCGCCGACGACGCCGGCCTGGTGATCCTGCCCGACGGCGCCGGCCGCCTGACCCGCCACTACACCGTGCGCGGCGCCGGCGCCGACGGCACCCCGCTCACGCGCGACGTCTACGTCGACGCCACCGCCGGCGTCGTCGCCCTCGCCCACGACGCCCGCACCCCGTCCACGGCCACCGCCGCCGCCCGGCCCGAGGCCGTCGCGCCCAACGCGGCCGCCCCCGACCCGGCCCCGGCCACCGTCACCCCCGCCACCGGCACCGCCCCCGACGTCCACGGCAAGAGCGCGAACGTCAACATCGGCAAACTCCCCGACGGCACCTACCAGTTCACCGACCTCACCCGCCCCGCCGCGATCACCACCTACGACGCGGCCGGCCGCGACGTCGGCGACTTCGGCACCATCCCCGCCGACGCCCGCCCCGCGAGCTCCCCGACCCCCGACTTCCCGGCCGCCACCGGCACCGACGGCGCCACCGACGCGCACCTCAACGCCGGGATCGTCTACGACTTCTACCGCGACCGCCTGGGCCGCCTCGGCCTGGACGGCAAGAACGGCCCGATCGTCTCCGTCGTCGACGTCACCGCCGGCGGCCGTCCCTACCCCAACGCCTACTGGGACGGCAGCAAGATGATCTACGGCAGCGGCAACGACACGTACTACCCGTTCTCCGCCGCCCTCGACGTCTCCGCCCACGAGATGACCCACGGCGTCATCGCCAACAGCGCCAACTTCGCCTACCTCGGCCAGTCCGGCGCCATGGACGAGGGCCTCGCCGACTACTTCGGCAACGCCATCGAGGTCACCACCCGCGGCATCGCGATGAACGACCCCAGGGCCGCGCTGCTCGGCGAGGACCTGTGCCGCACCGGCACCCCGCAGGCCTGCGCCACCCGCCACCTCGACGACCACCACACCACCGTCGACGACTACGTCGGCGCCTCCCTGGCCTCCGACAACGGCGGCGTGCACCTCAACTCCACCATCTTCAGCGGCGCCCTGTGGGACATCCGGCGCACCCTCGACCCGCTCACCGCCGACCGCGTCGTCTACCGCGCGCTCACCGAGTACATGACCCCGCTCGACGACTTCGTCGCCGGCCGCAACGCCGTCCTGGCCGCCGGCCGCGCCGACGGCCTGACCCGCGCCCAGCTGCGCACCGTCGCCGCCGCGTTCGACGCCCACGGCATCAAGGCCGGCTGGCAGCACCGGCTCGGCCTGGACAGCCGCACCCTGCTGCGCGACATCACCTCCACCATGGCCGCCCCGGTGGCCGCCGACGGCCACTGGGTGATGCTGGGCAACACCGACGCCACCCGCAGGACCACCGCCCTGTACACCGGCACCGTCACCGGCGGCGGCACCCCCGTGCGCCTGAGCCCGGACGACGGCCGCTACCACAGCTGGGCCGCCACCGACGGCACGAGCGCGGCGTGGCTGGCGGTCGGCAAGGACGCCCAGGGCGTCTTCGGTTTCGAGGTGCTGGCCGCGCCGCTGTCCGGCGCAGGACCGGTGCGCAGCGCCTACCGCTCCACCAACCAGCAGCCCGGCAACATCCGGACGGCCGGCGGCGACGTCGCCTTCACGCTCCGGGACTTCGCCACCGACACCACCCGCGTCCATGTCGTCCACGCCGACGGCTCCCCGGAGACCGTGATCCCGCTGCCCGTCGGCCACCACGCCGCCGGCCTCGACCTGAGCGGCGGCGTCCTCGCCTGGACGGAGGGGTGGATGTCCGGCCAGGACTACGTCACCGCGCCGACCACCTACTCCCTGGCCGAGGGCAAGGTCACCGCCCAGTACGTGCCCGCCGACCCGAAGAACCTGGCCGACTCCGTCCACCTGGCCGGCGGACGCGTGCTGTGGGTCCAGAGCCCCGCCGCCGGGCGCGCCACGATCCGCTCCGGCGCCCTGGACGGCTCCGGCGTCACCGACCTCCTGCCGGCCGCCTCCACGGCCCCCGAGCCGGCCACCCTGACCGTCTCCGACCGCGCGGTCACCTACGTCTCGCGCACCGGACGGGTCACCGACAACTGGACCAACGCGCAGACGGCCAAGCTGTGGCAGCTCCCGCTCACCGGCGGCACCCCCGAGCGCGTCTCCTGCGACCGCGGCTCCCAGGACGCGCCCGCCGCCGACCGCGGCACCCGCGTCGTGTGGCTCGACGCCACCGCCGGGCGCACCGACCTCGTCACCCGCGAGCGCCCCGCCGGCGCTCAGTGCGCCAGCGAGTCCGCGCCCCGGTAGCCCTGCGGGACCCCGTCGGCGAAGATGGCGTCGGCGTCCATGTGGCGGGTGCGCAGCGGGAGGATCTCCCGGTACGCGGGGGAGTCGTACCACGCGCGCACCCGCTCCCGGTCGGGGAACTCGATGACGATGACGTCGGTCCCCCAACTCCCCTCGACCACCTCGACGTTCCCGCCGTGCACCACGAACCGGCCCCCGAACGGCTCCAGGGTGGCGTCGATGCGCTCCAGGTACTCCACGATGTCGGGCCCGAACTCCACCGACCTGACCTGGGCGATCGCGAACGCGCTCATCAAATCCTCCTCGGCCTACCGCTGTTGTCGTCTGCTGTTCCGTGCTGACGTCGACGACGGTAGGCCGTGGCGTACCGCCCGCGAATCCGTCACGCATAGGTAGGGCGACCGGCCATGGCCCCCGTCGTCGGGACACCCGAGGCCCCGGCCGGGACGCCCCGCGGAGCCCGCGCGGCACGTCGGGTTCGGCCCCGGTTCACCCGAGGTTGCCGATGTGGCGCTTTGGTGTCGATTTGCGCTTTGACGTGCAGGGATGGAGTCGATACCGTCCGGTTGATCATCTTCACGGCCGGCTCTGGGGGGCGTTGGCGTCTCCCCCGGCGTGTCCTTCCTCGGGAGAGTTCGTGCAGCGCAGAATGCGAAGAATGGCCTGGCCCGTGGGCCTGGCAGTGGCGATACCGGTGGTGGCCGGGTCGGTTCCGGCGGTGACGGCATCGGCTGCGGATGCCGTCGCACCGGCGGTGGTGGAGGACTACTCCTACCCGGGCGCCGCGAAGATCCTGGCGGACCACAACATCACCCTCAAGGCGGGCGACGGGCACATCGTGCTCGCCGACTGCGCCTCGGGCCCGGGCCTGGTGGAGCTGTACAGCCGCTCCGCGAACCCGAGCCAGGTCTGCTTCAAGATCACCGGGCGGACGGGGTACCTGTCGCTGGAGATCCCGCAGATCTACAACATCAAGGGCGACGACCACGCGATCAAGGCCACGCTGAACACCGCGGGCACGGTCACCAGCGTCGACGTCAACAAGAACGCCTGGACCCCGGTCGGCGAGGGCGGCACCAGCGGCTCGACCACGCTGCTGGAGCTCAACGCCACCGACGGCCCCGCCGCGACGGCCCCCGCCGGCGCCTACCCCGCGGTCGGCGCCCTGACGATCGGCCAGCCCGGCCGCCCCGGCTCGCGCGCCTGCACCACGACCCTGGTCGACCCGCAGTGGGTGCTCACCGCGGCCGCGTGCTTCGGCGACAAGCCCGCCGCCGGCGCGCCCGCCGCCCAGAGCGCCGTGACGATCGGCGGCCGCACCATCCCGGTCGTCGAGATCGCCCCGCGCACCGACCGCGACCTGGTGATGGCCCGCCTCGGCGCGCCGGTCTACGACATCACCCCGGTCGCCGTCTCCGCCACCGCGCCCGCCACCGGCGAGGACCTCACCGTCGCCGGCTACGGCCGCACCGCGACCACCTGGGTCCCCGCCGCGCCGCACACCGCCGCGCTCACGGCCGCCGCCGTCAGCGCCGGCGCAGTCGACCTCACCGCCAAGACCGCCGCCGACACCGTCTGCAAGGGCGACTCCGGCGCCCCGGCGCTGCGCGCCAAGAACGGCGGCTTCGAGCTCGCCGCCGTCACCAGCCTCGCCTGGCAGGGCGGCTGCCTCGGCGAGACCGAGACCCGCACCGGCGCCTCCGAGGCCCGCGTCGACGACCTCGCCTCCTGGGTGACGGCCACCGCCGCGTCCTCCGGCACGCTGATCAAGCCCGGCACCAAGCTGACCGCCGGCCAGTCCATCACCGGCCCCGGCCTCAAGCTGACGATGCGCGCCGACGGCGACCTCGTCCTGACCCACCGCCAGGCCGACGGCGGCGTCCTGTGGGACACCGCCACCGGTGGCAACAACGGCGCCTGGGCCTACATGCAGCCCGACGGCAACTTCGTCGTCTACAAGGCCGACGGCAACCCGGCGGCCGGCACCGGCGGCCTGTGGGCCACCGGCACCTACTTCAACAACGGCGCCTACCTGAAGCTGCAGAACGACGGCAACTTCGTCCTCTACAAGGGCAACGGCGGTGAGGGCGCCGGCGGTGCCCTGTGGTCCACCAGCACCTTCCGCGGCGACGCCACGATCAACGGCAACACCCGCATCTCGGCCGGCCAGTGGCGCGAGGGCCCCGCCTCCGTCCTGGAGGTCCAGAAGGACGGCAACGTCGTCCTCTACCGCCGCAGCGACGGCGCGGCCCTGTGGGCCAGCGGCACCGCGAACAACCCGGGCGCCTGGGCGTTCATGCAGACCGACGGCAACTTCGTGGTCTACAAGGCCGACGGCAACCCCGCGGCCGGCACCGGCGGCCTGTGGGCCAGCGGCACCTACATGTTCGGCGGCAGCCACCTCAAGCTCCAGGACGACGGCAAGCTCGTCATGTTCAAGAGCGATGACGAGACCCTCGCCACCACCGTCTGGAGCAACGCCACCCTGCGCCCGATCAGCCAGCTCAACCCGGGCTACCGCCTGAACGCCAAGACCACCTGGCTGGAGATGCAGTGGGACGGCAACCTCGTCCTGCACCGCAACAGTGACGGTGCCGCCCTGTGGCAGAGCAACACCAGCGGCTGGGGCAACTTCCTGAAGATCCAGCAGGACGGCAACGCCGTGGTCTACAAGCTCGACGGCACCACCGCCCTGTGGAACTCCGGCACCTTCTGGTCCGGCGGCTCCTACCTGAAGCTCCAGGACGACGGCAACCTCGTCGTCTACAAGGCCGACGGCGGCGAGGGCATCGGCGGCGCCATCTGGAGCAGCAACACCTTCGTGAAGTAGTGCAGTAGTACCGGGCCCCGTTCCTCCCGCTCCGGCCGGGGGAGCGGGGCCCTTTGTCCTTCCGGCTCAGCCCAGCAGGCGCAGCCTCGTGGCGGCGATGCCGACGCGCACGGTCTGGCCCCACGTGAGGTCGAGGGCGTCCGACTCGATGCCGTCGCCGAAGGCCACCAGGTGCTCGGACTCCACCGTCAGCGCCAACTGATCCCCGCCGTCCAGCAGTCCGTGGACCCGGCTGGTGCCGGTGGCCGGGGACGGCCAGGCCTCGCGGACGAACCAGGCCAGCGCCGGGGCGCCGGGCGCGGGCAGGGCGAGCGGCGCGCCGCGCTCCAGCCACGCCGAGCGGCACCAGCCGGTGGCGCCCGTCCCGGTGCCCACCAGGACGCCCGACGACGCCTGCGCCTCGGCGGCGTCCCCGGCGCTCCCGGCGTCCCCGGTACCCCCGACCGCCAGGCGGTAGCGGGCCGTCTGATCGGCCAATTCTTCTGCCTACCTGGCCTTTTATGGCCAGGTAGGCGATCCCTGTTCCGGAGCCACGAAGTAGCGCAGGCCGAGTGTCAGTGGCGTGTTCTAGGTTGATCGCAGCGCCTGAAGGGGGTGTTCCACAATGCTGTCTGGTCGCAGGTACCGGCTCGAACTCGATGCCGCGCAGGCTGGGCTGTGCGAGATGTTCGGTGACGTCTGCCGGGCGGTGTGGAATACCGGCCTGGAGCAGCGTCGGGAGTACCGGCGGCGGGGTGCGTGGATGAACTACGTACCTCAGGCCGCCGAGCTGGCCGAAGCGAAGGAGGACTTCCCGTGGCTGGCCGAGGCGCCGTCCCACGTGTTGCAGCAGACCCTTCGGGATCTGGACCGGGCGTGCCGGGAGCACGGGACGTTCAGGGTCCGGTGGCGTTCCAAGGCCCGCTGGTCGCCGTCGTTCCGGTTTCCGGCAGGGAACCGGATCATGGTGGAGCGGATCGGCCGGAGGTGGGGCCGGGCGAAATTGCCGAAGCTCGGCTGGGTCCGCTTCCGGTGGTCGCGTCCGCTCGACGGGGTTGTGCGCTCGGCGACCGTCACCCGCCGGGGGCGGCACTGGTTCGTGTCGTTCCTCGTGGAGGACGGCCGGGCCACGCCCGAGCGGCACGCGATGCCGCAGGCCGCTGTCGGAGTCGATCGGGGCGTCAGGATCGCCGCGACCACCAGCGATGGCGACTTCCACGACCGCCCGTACGTCACGCCAGGTGAGGCGAAGCGGCTGCGGCGATTGCAACAGAGGCTCTCCCGGTGCGAGCGCGGCAGCAACCGCCGCAGGTCAGTGCTGGCCAAGATCAACGCCATCACCGGCCGAGTCCGCGACCGCCGCGCGGACTTCTGCGCGCAGACCGCCGCCGAGCTGGCCGCCTGCAACGCGGTGGTGGTGCTGGAAGACCTCCGCACTAGAAGCATGACCGCGTCGGCGGCGGGAACGGTCGAGGAGCCCGGCCGCAATGTCCGGCAGAAGGCAGGGCTGAACCGTGCCATCCTGGACAACGGATGGCACCTGCTCGAACTCGCGCTGCGCAACGCGGCGCGCACTACCGGCACCGCTGTGGTGCTGGTCAATCCCGCGTACACGTCGCAGACCTGCCATGCCTGCAAGCACGTGGACCCGACGAGCCGCGAGAGCCAAGCGGCCTTCGGGTGCACCGCCTGCGGGCACCGGGATCACGCCGACGTGAACGCGGCGAAGAACATCCTCAACGCCGCAGGGCATGCGGTGTCAGGGCGTGGAGACCTCGGCACTAGCCGGTCCGTGAAGCGTCAACCACCGGTCACGCGCACACGAACGGGGCGAAGCTCCCGCGCCGCACGCGTGACCGCAATCCCGGCTTGTAAGGGTCGGGAGGAAGTCAAGCGGTAGGTGAGGGTGGCCTGGACGGTGACGTCCTGGAAGTCGGCGGTGCGGGCGTGGAAAAGCATGGCGAGCTCGCGGTCGTCCACCGGGACCTCGGAGATCGCGGCGGTCAGCGGCCGGAACCAGAACGCCAGGCCCGTGCCGTCGTGGGCGACCCTGCCGCGGCGCAGGTGGCGGATGTGCGCGGTGGGAACGGCGCGCAGGTGGCGCATGCCGAAGCGCCTGGTGATGTCGGCCATCGTGGAACCCCTTTTCGTCGCCTTGACGATATGGGGCGACCCCGCTTCTCGTCAATCCGACGAGAAGCGGGGTGGGGGCCGGTCAGCGGTGGGCGGGGAACTGCACCACCTGCTGGTAGGTCGGGCGGTTCTGCCAGGTGGTCTTGGCGTCGGTGACGCCGCCGAGCGGGCGCTGGATGACGGTGTCGGCGCACCACTGGTCGCCGGCCGCGCAGTCGCCGTCGCCCGGGTAGACCTGGGCCAGCCCCTGGGCGGCCGCCTGCTTCAGGGTGTTCAGCAGGACGGTCCGGCAGGCCGCGAGGTCGCCGCCGCCGCAGAACGGCCGGGCCAGCGGGCCCGCGACGCCGTCGCCGAGGACGGCGCGCAGGTCCTTGTCCAGGTAGCTCCACCAGCCGTACTGGAACGACGAACCCTTGTGCGGGATCGCCTCGTTGGCGCTGACCGGGCCGCTGCCGCCGCTGCGGCCCGAGGGCGACTCGTCGATCTGCAGCGCCCCGGTGAGCGCGGTGAACAACTGGTCGCCCAGGCCCGGGCGCATCACGCCGTCGGCCAGCAGCGGCCACCACGCGTCCATCACGCGGATCGCGTCCGCATCCGCGTACGCCCCGCTGCCGGGCGAACTCTCGTGCCGCGTACCGCCGTCGGCCAGCCACGCCTCCAGGTTCTGCAGCGCCGCCAGGGCGGCGGGGTCGGTGACGGGGGCGCTGCGCAGCACGCGGATCAGGTCGGGCAGGACGTCCTCGGCACGCAGATCGGTCAGGGCCGCGCCCTCCATGGCCCGGGTGAGCGCGACCCGGCTCACCTTCCCCTGCTGCACCAGGGACTTGACGCGGGCGTCCAGCAGGTTGGCGCGGTGCACCGAGCCGTTGCCGAAGCCGGCCGCCGTGTAGCCGGTGGCCTGCTTGTTGTTCCACGAGACGTAGTAGTCCTGGTTCACGGACTGCGGGTGCTCGGCCGGCGGGGTGTAGCGGGCGGTGTTGCCCGCCGGGTCGAAGTCGGCCCACTCGTAGGCGGGTTGGGCGAGCACCGGCAGGCCCGGGTCGACGCCCGGGGCGCGCACCGGGTTGGACCCGGAGTTGTAGTAGGCGATGTCGCGCGAGTCGGCGTAGAACCAGTTGAACGTGTAGTTGATGTCCTGCGCCGCCTGCTGGAAGCTCGCCGCGTCGTGCACCGCCCCCGGGTCGTTGAACTCCTGGAAGCCGATGATGGAATCCGCCTCGTGCCGGTAGGTGGAGCGCAGCGAGGTGAACGCCACCGGCGCCCCGCCGACCGTGCCGCGGGCGCTCACCAGGCCGTAGTTCGTGCGGTAGGACACCAGCGTGTAGGAGCCGGCCGGGGTGGAGTCGGCGGTGGTCGGGCTCCACGCGTCCTTGCGCTCCAGGCGCTCGAACGGCGTACAAGTGCCGTGCCACAGGTAGGAGTTGGACGCGGTCGTCACCGGCGAGCCGTCGCTCGTGCACAGCGGCACGGCGTAGGTGTCGGTGATGTCCTGCCCGGCCGAGGTGGCGCTCCACGCGTAGTCCTGCCCGCGCCCGAGCTCCACGTAGAAGCTCAGGCCCGCGAACGCCGCGCCGCGCGCGCTGATGCCCGGGCCCTGCAGTTCCTCCAGCATGAGCAGCTGCGGCGCGAAGTAGCCGGTCTGCGGGCCGAACACCGCCACCGGGTGCCCGTCGTCGGTGTGCGCGCCGGAGACCAGCAGCGCGTTCGACATGCCGTGCTTCGCGCTGAGCAGGTTGCCCGGCAGCACGCCCTTGGCGCCGGTGGCCGCCGACTGCGCGGACCCGGTGGCGTCGTAGACCTCCGGCTCGCTCACCACCGATCCCGGGTCGGGCATCGCGACGCCCCGCGGGTCGTCGGGCACCGTCGCGTACGGGAACGCCTGCCCGTCGTGCAGGGTCTGGACGGCCTCGGGGTCCTCCGCCTCGCGCAGCGAGCGCCACACCGCGTCGCCGGCGTCCCTGCCGTAGCGCGCCTCGGCGGCCGACTTGACCTGCGCGGAGGCGAGTTCACCACCGCCGCCGGAGCCGAACAGCGCGCCGATGACGGAGGCGAGGGCCACGAGGTCGGTCAGGGTGAACGGCGCGATCGACCCGGCGTTGGTGATCGGGTCCACGTGCCCCGTCAGGTCGTACTCGCCCGGGAACGTCCGGGAGTCGTACGCCTGCTGGATGTACTTGTTGATCCCGTCGAGGTACGCCGAGGCGTCCGCCAGCGCCTGCGCGGCCCGCCCGCCGCGCGAGGACAGCACGTCGATCTGCTGCTGCAGCTCGGCCTCGGTGTACGGCGCCGCGCGCCAGAACGTCTGCTCCAGCTGCCGGTTGGCCGCCGCGCCGCCCGCGAAACCGGACAGCTCGCCGCGCCCGACGTGCCGGAACAGGTCCATCACCCACAGCCGGTCCTGCGCGGCCGCGTAGCCCGCGCCGAACTCGGTGCCGTACCGGGTGGTGCCGGTGACGTGCGGTACGCCGGTCGCCTTGTCGCGCACGATCGTCACGTCGGAACGCGGACTGGCCGTGCTCGCGACCTGGTCCGCCGGCACGCCGAACGACGCGTCGTTGAAGAAGCTCCGCAGCCCGGCCTCCGTCAGGCCCGGGTAGCCGGAGGCGAGCGAGGCGTACGGGCCGAGCTGGTCGTCGGTGTGGGCCGGGCGGGTGCCGAACACCCGGTTCAGCAGGATCTCGGCGAGCGTGGCGTTGCCGTTCTCGCCGGGCGGCAGGATGTCGTTGCAGCGGCCCGCGCAGTAGTCGGCCGCTGCCGCGGCGGCGGGCGCGGCGGCCGTGGGCGTGGTGGCGAGCGCGGGTACGAGGAGCAGCGCAACCGCCAGTACGGCGGCGAGCAGCCGGGGGAGGGGTAGGGGGACGTGGGGGCGTCGGGGCACGTCGAGCTCCTGGGTGGGGAAGCTGCGGGGGCCTCGACGGTAAGGGTGTTACCGGCCGGTTTTCTAGGGGCGTGCATGCCACTTCACCGTTTCGCCACCATGGCTGACGACGCGTCAGTTCGGGAGCGTCGTCTCCGTCAGCAGCAGGGGCACCGGCAGACGGTCCCCGATCAGCGCCGCCAGGCGCCGGGCCTCCGCCTCCGTGAAGCTCCCCGAGATCACCGCCGCACCGCCCGGCACCGCGGAGGCGACGGCCGGGTGCGACACCACCGCGCCGTCCAGCACGATCGCGAACTGATTGGCGGGCGACGGCTGCGCCGCGAGCCGGCCCGTCACGTCCGCGAACGCCTGCGCCCCGACGGCGTCGAACGTCAGGTCGATCTGCCAGCCGGCCCCGTTCTGCGTGTCCTCGACCGCCTTCACCGCCGACACGTCCGTGCCGTCCACCGCCACCGGCCCCAGTGCGAACCCGTACCAGATCCCGTTCTCCGCGGCGTACCCGCACGCCACGGCCGGCTTGCCGGAGGCCGACTGGCGGTCCGTCCGCTGCGCCGCGTCCGAACAGTTCGGCACCTGGAGCGTCGTGGTGGGGTCGGCCGACATCGCCCCCTGCGCCGGCGCGCCGTTCGGCAGGGACGGCGCGAGCGCCAGGACCGGACGGAACCCGAGGTGCCCCTGCTGTGCGAGCGCCGCGAACTGCTCGCGCGTCGCCCCGGCGGCCGACAGCGACACCGCCGCACCCCTGACCTCCACCTTCGGCGCGGCCAGCCCCATCGCCTGCGCCCGGCGCTGCAACTGGTCGGCGGCCTGCCGCACTTCGGCGGGGGAGGGGGAGCCCTGCAGCGTGTACGTGGCCTCCGGCGTCAGGCCGCTGCTAGCTTCCGCTGTCGCCGTCGTTGCGGGGGCCGTCGGCCGGGCCGTCCCGCCGCCCGCCCCCGTGCAGCCGCCGAGCAGCACCGCACACGCCGCCGCCACCAGGACCCCCACGCCACCACGCGTCGCACTCATGCCGCACAGTGTCGACCCAACAACCCTGTGCACCAGCCGATTTGACCCTTCTGTGACAGACCTGTCGCTCTTTGGCCGGGTTCGTTCACCACCGCCCCGAGGTACATTCGGGCGAAAGGTGCCGGACGCCGGCACGGGCGGGGGAGTCGGAAGGCCGGGGCAGTGCTGATCGTGCTCGTTCTGTTCGTCGCGGGCGTCGGCCTGCTGCTGCTCGGCGTCCACAAGCTGCACGCCGCCGTGCCCACCTGCTACGGCAAACCCATGTCGCCCGGCGACATCTGCGAGCCCCACACCACCGGCTCGTTCTCCGAGGGCATGCCCGGACCCCAGACCTCCACCTACCGCGAGCAGCTGGACAACCTCACCAGCGGCGGCTGGACGGCGATCGTCATCGGCGCGGTCCTGCTCGCGCTCGCCGTCGTGCTCGCGATCTCCTTCACCGCCTCCACCCTCCGCGAGCGCGGCGAGTGAACCCTCGGCCGCCGCGGGTGCGCGCAACGCTGCCCGGCCTGCGCGCACCCGTCCCCCGTCGGCGGCTCAGCCCTCTTCCCACCACACGCTCGGCGGGTTGGTGGCCTTCTGCAGCCCGTCGCCGCTGTTGCAGCGCGCGAACGAGAAGTCGCCCCGCTTCACCCACGGCCCCTCGACGCTGTACGGCACGCCCGCGTGCACGCAGCCGATGACCACGTGGGACACGTCGTACCCGGGACACATCGTCGACCCGCTGTTCCCGGTCCACTGCCGGTAGCACGGCGGCATGGCGTCCGCCGTCCCCGCGCCGACGAACTGCACCCCCGCCACACCGACGAGCATCAGCCCGGCCGACACCACCCCGGCGACCCTGCTGCGCACACCCATCCCGATCCCCATCCCCATTCCCGGACGCCTCCGCTGAAAGAGCTGAAATGAACGGACTGGGGAACACGATGCATCCTGGCTGATAGCCCGTCAATGCCGCCGACGCTCCTGGCATATACCCGTTCCAGTCTCGCGCGGCGGTTAGGGGAAGGCCGGCCTCGTCAGTGCACCTGTGAGGCCACGAAACCGTTCAAGTCCGTGAGCGCCGCGGAGAGTTGGCCCGCGCTCAGCTTCTGCCCCAGCACGCTGCCGGCGAGGAAGTAGCCGAGGGTCGCCTGGCAGGTGCTCGCCGCTCCCGGCCCGGGCACCGCGCAGCCGACCGACTGCGCCGTCCCGCCGGTGCCCGCGAGGGTGACCAGGGCGAACACCTGCCCCGGCGGCGTCCCGGCCGGCGCCTGCCCGCTCGCGGCGAGGTTCGGCTCCCGCGTGCCCGCCGGGACGGACACCGCCGCCGCGTACAGGTTCGGGTCCCCGGTGCGCACGGCGTGCACGACGTCGGCGGCCTGGCGCGGCGGCGCCAGGCACTGCCCGCCCCGCGCGGCCTGCGGGACGAACGGACAGGCCAGGTCGACGTCGGTCTGCACACCGCCGCTGTCGAACACGGCCTGCACGAGCCCGGAGTACGAGGCGCCGAGCGGATCGGCCGCGTGCGGGCCCGGGTGGACGTACACCTGCTCGCCGCCGTCCGCGGCGAAGAACACGACGTCGCACGTCCAGCCGCCCGGCGCGACCACGTACTGCGCGTCACCGGGGTAGCGGGCGCCGAACACCGCCGCGCCCGGCGGCAGGTTCACCCCGTCCGGGAGCGTGACCTGCGCCGCGAGCGCCTTGAGCGGCGGCAGTCCGGGCCCGGTCGACTCGTCCGGACATGCCTGCACCGTCACCGTCCGTGGCCCGTCACTCCCGGCCGCCACCGCCGGCGCGGCCCCGCAGACGGCGGCCGCCAACCCCGCCGCCGCCATGACGACCCCCGCTCGCGAACCGATCGTGCGACGCATGCGCGCACCTCCCTGGGCGTGCGGGGCAAGCCATACCGTCAGGCTAGATCGGCCCGCGCGGCGGCGCGCGGCGGCTACGCTCCGTCACTCCGGGAGCGCCGGAGGGGGCAAGTTGGGACTAGGCCTAAAGCTGTCATTTAGGGTTACTGTTCGTCACTCCGCGTTGGGCCGAAGCGTGCGACGGGGGAGTTCTGACCAGCCGGAATATCCGCTTGCACCGCCGCCGCCCGCCCTCGTAAGGTCTGGCCGCAGCGACGACGTGTAGCTCAGCGAGACAGAGCACCAGGCTTCGGTCCTGGAGGGCGCGGGGGCAGGGCCCGCCACGTCGGCCATGGACAGAAACGCTGAGCAGCAGCCGTCAGGGGCCGCCACCACGGCCGCCGTCTCCACCGACTACGCCCACGGGCAGCTGGCCCGCGCCTTCGTCACCGCCGTCGCCCACCCCGACCCGGCCACCCGCGCCCGCGCCGAGCAGCGCGCGGCCGGCTGGCGCGAGGTGCTGGCCGGCCTGCGGGCGGGCACCCTCGCCATCGGCTCGCGCACCCCGGCCTCGGGCCTGCCCGCCTGGGTCACCCCCGAGGTCCTGCACGGCGGCTTCGCCACCGGCCGCGCCCGCGCCGAAGGCCCCCTCCAGCCCCACGAGACCGGCGCCTGCCGTCGCGCCGGCATCCCCGAAGGCCGCGCCGAACTCTTCGCACACTCCCTCACCGAGCCCGGACTCGCCCACCTCTGGCACCTGCTCGACACCGGCCGCTACCGCATCACCGTGCCCGAGGAAGCCGCGCTGCTCACCGTGGCCTGGCTGGTCCGCGCCGGCGAGCAGCAGGCCGCGCTCGACCTCGTCGACGTCCTGCGGCCCTTCGCCGCCCGCCTGCGCTTCACCCCGCAGCCCGGTGACGCCCCGTCGGCCGTGCCGGACGCCGTCCACCGCCGCACCGCCGGCGAGGCCTCGGCCGCCCTCGCCCGCCGCACCCCCAACCGCGCGGTGGAGGCCCAGCGCGAGGCCCTCACCGTCTGGGCGCCCTTCGCCGACGACCTGCTCACCCACTGGCTGGCCGCCGGCGGCAGCCCGGTGCCGGACGGCCAGACCCCCGACGGCCAGACCCCCGACGGGCCGTGGCACCGCCGCGGCGCAGAACTCCTCCTGCGCTACCGCACCCTCGCCGCCGCCCACCCCCTGTGCGGCAAGCACCGCAACCCCCGCGAGAACCTCGCCGTCCTGCGCACCGCACTCGAACTGACCGTCACCGGCCGGCAGTTGGACCCCCGCACCCGCGGCCGGCTGCGCCACGCCGTCGACGCGATGGTGCGCCGCCGCGGCCTTCCCGGCTCCGCCGAGCACACCATCCTGCGCCGCGCCCAGGCCCGCCAGGCCGCCCAGCCCTCCCACCATGCCGTCGCCCGGCTGCTCATCGCCCGCCTCGCCGACCACCCCCGGCACGACGGCCTGGCCGACCCCCGGGCCCTCCTCGCCCCGGTCACCGAGGCCGAGAGCACCGCTCTCCCGGTCGGCACCACGGTCCCGCCCGCCCTCCACAAGCCCGTCCTCGCCGCCACCAGCGCCCCCGTCGAAACCCTCATCGCCCGCGGCCTGGTGCCCTCCGCCGAAGTCCTCGCCGAACTCGCGCCCCAGCTCGCCGCCGTCACCGAGGCCTCCGCCCACCCCGACCCGGCCCTGCGCGCCCTCACCGCCGCCGGCCACAAGGCGTTCGCGGGCCGCCGCTCCCTGCTCCTGCTCCACTACGCCCGCCAGGTCCGCGCCGACGAACTCCCCTGGAACCTCGCCGTGCGCCCGCACCGCACCACCGACGCCATCACCCGCGACGCCCACCTCGCCACCCTGCACCGCCTCGGCGCCCTGGCCGTCGCGACGTTCCCCGGCACGCTCCTGCCCAACCCGCTGCTCGGCGAACTGTCCGCGCTCGCCCGCGAGGCCGGCGCCGACCTGCCCTTCGTGGAGGAACTGGCCGCCGACATCTTCATGGGCGGCTTTAGCCCCAAGTACCTCCAGGCCGCCCGCATCGCCGCCGAACTCCTCGAAGGATCCCTCTACGAGCGGTACTTCGGCATCGACTACGCCTCCGTCTACGCGATGGACGACACCCGGCAGTTCTCCGCCCTGTGCACCCGTCGGGCCGGGCGCACCGGCGCGCCCTGGTCGGTGACGGGCAACGGCGCCGTCATCGAACAGGCCCAGATCCTCACCACCCACAACCTCGCCACCCTCGCCGGGCCCGGCGCCCTCACCCCGCCCGAGGGCTGGGACGTCCTCGCCGAACGCGCCTTCACCACCGCCTGCGGCTTCGCCTCCCGCGGCCTCACCAGCCGCACCGCCCGCCGCAGCACCGCCTTCGCGTGGCGCCAGATGCTCTTCCACCTCTCCCTGTGCCCGCCCCGCACCCGCGCGGCCGCCCTGGACGCCCTCACCGCCCGCCCCCACCCCGCAGCCCTCGCCGACGCCGTCGCCGACCTCACCCACCTCGCCCTCGGCGCGGCACCCGTACACACCCCGCTCCTGGGCTGGACCTCCGGCGAGCGGTCCGGGGCCTGACGCCCGACCAGCCACGCGGCCCGACGCCCCTACCACCCCGGCCGCCCACGCGGGCGGGCCCGGCGAAATCCACGCGGCGCCCGCCAGGCGCCTGTTACGGTCCGCTGCCATGGCAGTCGACGCGGCGGACGAATACACCCGGAATGTCGAGGCGCTGGCCCGGCGCTTCGACGTCGGCTGCCTGGTGGCGCTGCTGCCCCGTGCCCACCGGGCCGCCGCGCTCGCCGAACTCGTCGACGCCGACCCCGACTTCTTCTTCCTCGGCCACGACCACCCGCCCACCGTGACCGACAGCGCCGTCACCGACGCCACCCCGGCCGTGCGCCGCGCCCTGGCCCGCACCGTCCGCAACCCGCAGGCCCAGCAACGCCTGGCCGACCTCGACGACGCCGGCATCGACGCGCGCCTGGCCGACAATCCGTCCCTGACCTACCCGGTCGAATGCCGGCTGCGGCTGCGCCGCCCCGCCGTCGTCGTTGCCGGCAGGGGCTACCGCCCGGAGCACCACCGCGCCGCCCTGACCTCCCGCGACCCCGACCTCGCCGCCGCCGCCCTGACCGACCGCCGCACCTACCGCTGGGGCGACCCGATCCCGCCCACCGTCTGGGCCGACGCCTGGCGCACCGTACGCCTGGCCGGCGGCCCCGGCCGGGTCCGGCAGGTCCTGGCCGCCCTGCCGCCCGGCGCCGACCTGGACGAGGCGACCCGCCGGATCGCCGAAGCCTGCGCCCAACCCGACCCCGAACCCTTCCTCACCAGCGCCGAGGACCGCCTCACCGGCACCGGCGCCCTGCTGCGCCGCCTGCGCGGGATCCGAGCCGCGCCCGACGCCCCCCGCGGCCGGGCGATCCTCGCCGAGCCCTACCGGGTGGACTGGGCGCTGGTCGCGTCGGCCGGCCTGTCCCGCCGCCTGCCGCGCCTGGCGGCGCGGCTGCTCGCCCGACGCCCCGACTGCCCGCCCGACGTCGCCCGCGTCCTGCTCACCGGCCGCCCCGCCCCGCGACACCTGCCCGTTCCCGGGCCCGTTCCCGGGCCCGCCCCCGTGCCCGCAGCTCCCGTGCCCGCCGTTCCCCCACCCCGCGCGGACGGACCGCCGCCGTCCGCGTACCACCGCCGCCCGCCCGTCCTCGGCCCCCTCGACGCTGCGGACCCGCTCGCCGTCCTGGCCGCCACCCCGATCGGCAAGGACGGCCTGGACATCCACCACGTGTGGTCCGCGATCGAACTCGGCCGGATCACCGCCCGGCAGGCCGTCGACCACGCCCGTCCGGCCTACGCCGTCGCCTGCCACGCCGGCCAGGCCTCCGCCTTCCACGCCGGCGCCCGGGAACCCGGCGGCGGCCGCGCCGCCCTGCACACCGCAGCCCTCGCCCACCTCGCCGAACACCTCGCCGCCCACCCGCCGGCACTGGGCCTGTGGCGCGAGGTCGACACCCTGATGCGCCCCTTCCCCGGCCCCCTCCCCGCCCTCCTGGCCGCCGCCGCGACCCGCGCCCGCACCGTGCCCCCGGCCGCGTGCTTCCGTCCGCGCCCCTGGTTGACGCCCCGGCCGCCGGGGGAGGCATAGCGGGACATCAACGCCCGCACGGACGGCAGGAGGCCGGGATGGACCCCGACATAGCGGCGATGGCCAGGGCCGTGGGCGAGGCCAGGACGCAGATCAGGGAGAACGCCCTGCCCCGCGCCCGCACGCGCCGCGCCGACGTCCCCCGGCCGGACGAGGCGGCCCTGCTCGGCGCACTCGCCGACCTGCTCGACACCGCGCGGGAACTGGCCGAGACCATCGGCCCCCGGATGACCACCCCCGACGCCCGCGCGTCCTACGGCTGGGCCGGGCGGCGCCTGCGCGAACAGGCCGAGAACCTGCGGGCCGACGAACGCAGACTCGCCGCCGACGCGGCGGACACGCAGGCCCCCACCGTCGCCGGCTGACCCGGACCCCGGGCAAACCACCAGTCGCCCTTTCGGGTGCCGAGGGGTTGGGCGGCGCCCGGCGGTGGCAGAACGCCGGGCATGACCATCCACACCGCGTCCCCGCGCCCCCGCCGCCGCCCCTACCAGCGCCCGGCCTGCTGCCGGACCTGGCACACCGAGCACCGCCTGCCCGACGGCACCCCCGTACGCACGACCTGGCACCAGCCCGCCTGCCAGGCCCGGCCCGCCCGGTGACGGGCCGCCGGCCCGAACCCTTCCGCCCCGGCGCCACGAGTCCAGGGCGTGTCCTTCGGGCCCGCCTGGGCACCGGACCGTGACTGGCCGCTGCCCGAACTACCGCTCGCCGCCCGCGGCTTCGGGCAGGATGCGGACGGCTGAGGCGATCAGCGCCACCAGGTTCGGCGTCCAGCAGTCCGCCTCCTTGGTCGCGACCTCCGCGCCGCAGCCCGCACAGACGAGGTTCGGCCCGTCCAGGCCGTCGGGACCGCAACACCCGTTGCGCCGCCCGCTGTCGGGGTGCCGGCGGGTGCCCGGCACGTCGTCGGGGTGCACGACGAACACCGCCCCGTCCCGCCCGGCCGAGAACGTGCCCCGCGCCATCCGCGGCCTGCCGATCCGGTGCCGGGCCGCCCGCTGCCCGCCATCGGCGGCCGGCCGGGCCTCGCGGAGCGCGCCGGTCAGCGGGTTGTCGCAGGTCACACAGGCGAAGACGGTCACCGGCCCCATTGTGCCCTGCCCCCTCGCGGGCCCTGTCACAGGCCCGTGCGACGATCCGGAGCATGATCGCCCCGCTGGAATCCCTCCTGCCCGCCACCACCGCCGACGCATACGCCTCGACCACGTACGCCGACTGGGCCGCCGCCCACGACCCCGGCGCGGCCGCTGCCACGCGCGAGGCGGTCGAGGAGATGAACGGCCAGTTCAACCGGTACTGGGAGAAGCCCGGCGGATTCGTCGACCTGATGGCACGCCGGGCCCGGCGGCTGCCGCCCGCACACCTGCCGTGGTTCTGGGACACCGTCGGCCACCACCTGCTGCGCAACGGCATCCGCGCCGCCGCCCGCGCCTACGTCGCCGCCCGCGCGGCCGAGTCCGCCCACGGCTTGCCCGTCGACCCCGGCTACCGGCGGGCCAACGCCCTGCTGTTCGCCCGGTGCGGCGCCCTGCCCGCCAAGGAACTCGCCGCCCACCAGCGCTTCCTCGCCGAAACGCTGGACCCGTCCGCCGCCCACACCGCCCTCGACGAGTTGCTCACCGCCTGGGCCGCCTCGCCCGCCGAGCTGCCCGCCGACCTGGTCCGCCGCGCCCGCGCCTCCGCCAAGGCCGCCGGACACGGCGACGGCGAGGCCGCCCGGATGGCCGGCGCGATCCTCGCCACCGCACGGGACAAGGCCCTCCCGGCCGCCCTGCTCAACGACGCCGCGCCGCTCCTGAACGCCCATCCGCCCACCGGCGCGCACCTCGCCGCCCTCGTGGAGCTCTTCCCGTCCGGCACCACCGACGGCGGCGCCTGGCTGCGGCTGCTGATCGCCTGCGGCGCGGAGCGGGCGATGGCCGAGGGCCGGGTCGTCCCGGAAGGCGGCCTGCACCGCTGGCTCGGGCACTTCGCCCACATGTACCAGTACGCGCGCCAGTCCGGCGGCGGCGTCGCCCGCCAGCAGCTCCCCTCCGAACTCCTCGACACGGTCGGTCGGTTCGGGCCCCGCCTGCGGGCCGGCGGCAGCGCCGTGACGCTCCACACCACCCGCTACCACTGGCAGGGCCTGGACGCCGACCTCCTCGACGCCTGCCTCGCCGCCCGGGTGCCCGTCACCGACCCCGGCCCCGAGACGCGCCTGCGCTTCTGGGGCGAGGACTCCCGCCGCGACCTCGCCGCCCTCGCCGCCGACCCCGTCTTCGGCCCCCGCCTGGAAGGCACCGTCCACGCCGGCCTGCTCCCGCACCACGGGTCCGCCCGCCGCCGCGCCGGCACCGCGATCACCCTGCTGCCGGGCAACGAGGGCATCGCCCAGGAGGTCGCCGCCCGCGTCGCCCGCCTCCTCGACACCGTCGCCGACGGCGGCATGGCCGGAGCCGAGGAAGCCGTCACCGAACTGGAGACCGTCCTCGACCGCCCCACCGTCACCGCCCTCGCCGGCCTCACCGACGCCCTCGCCGAGGCCGGTACCGCCGGCGCCCTGCGGCGCTCCCTGGCCGCCGGACTGCCGGAGGAACTGGCCTGGCCCGCCCTGGAGTCGGTCCGCGCCGAATTCGAGGCGCAAGCGGACGGGGCCGACGGCCCGACCGGCATCGAGGGCATCACCTGCACCTGGCCCGTCCTGACCGTCTTCAACCGCGAACGCGCCGTCGCCGTCGACCCCGACGGCATCCGCGCCACCTGCCGCTTCACCGTCCCCGACGACGCCACCCTCTTCGCCGCCCACTACGCCGGCGGCTCCTTCCTCATCAGCTGGACCCTCAAGCCCAGCCCCTACCACTGCGACACCGCCGTCTGGGCCGACCACCCCGACACCCCCTTCACCCCCGGCGAAGTCCGCGGCCTCGTCCCCTACGGCGGAAGCCTGGACGGCGCCTACGGCTTCCAGTTCGAGACCGCCGACGGCACCGGACGCCACAGCGGCGGACACGTGCTGCGCCCCGGCGACACCCACGGCATCGACGGCGACGAACTCCAGCTCGGCGACGGCACGCGGATCTGGACCAACGCCGTCTTCGGCGACCGCCCCTGGCGCCCCGTCGACCCCGCCACCGGCGAACCCCGCGACGAGACGCCCCTGCCCGCCTTCCCCGGCCGCCCCGCCGACCCCGCCCGGCCCGCCGAAACCGGCATGACCGTCTCCCACGAGGACCTCCAGCTCGCCCCGCTGCCCGACACCCTCACCACCTCCCCGCTCGGCAGCCGCGACGGACTCGTCGGCACCCGCGTCCTGTACCGCACCCGCCACCGCGACCACGCCCCCGACCACTTCCTCCTCGAAAGCGTCGACGGCCGCACCGCCCGCTTCGACATCGACCGCCCCGGCCAGACCCCCTGGGGCCTGTGGGCACCCCCGGAAGGCGCCGCCGAGGACGTCGTCCTCGCCGAGTCCCAGACCCGCACCGGCGTCCGCGCCTACACCCCCGACGGCACCCTGCTGTGGGAACAGGACGGCCACGACACGCCCCGCCGCTCCCGCGGCACCCCCACCCGCGCCGTCACCGTCTGCGGCGGCAGCGCCCTGCCGCCCGCCTACTGGTACCTGCTGCGCACCCGCGACCGGGCCGCCTCCCGCGCCCTGCGCGCCGTCACCCGCCCCGCCGCCGACGCCCTGCTCGCCGCCGCCCTCGACGGCCCCGGCGCGCTGCGCGCCGCCGTCGCCCGCGAACTGCCCGCCGCCGTCGCCCGCGAACTGCCCGCCGTCACCGACCCGGTGCTGGTCGAGGCGGTCGCCGCGGTCACCCTGCGGGCCGCCCGGGTGGAGGAGCGCCGCCTGGCCCTGCACCGGCGGGTCGCGATCCTCGCCGAGACCCCGCCCGTCCTGCCGCGCCGCTCCGCGCCCGACACCGAGCTGATGCCCGCCCTGTTCGGGCTGCTCCCGGAGGGCCCCGGGCGGGCCGACGGCCCGCCCACACCCCTGCCCGCCACCCTGGGCGCGCTCGCCGCCGACGGCGCCCACCTCGCGGGCGCCATCGGCGAGGAGGTCCGCCGCCTCTCGCCGCCCGCGCCCCCGCACGAGTGGCCGCAGCTGCTGGGCGCGATCGACGCCGCCGCCTGGCGGGCCGTGATCGCCCCCACGCCCGGGGCCGAACGCGCAGCCCTGCTGGCCCTGTTGGACACCTGGGCCGACCAGCCGTTCGCCCGCGCGGGCAGCCACTGGCGGACGGGGCGCACGGACACCGCGACCCTGGCCCGCCTGCGCGCGGACGGCCTCGCGGTGGCGTCGGCGCGCGTACGGGCGCAGGGGACGTCGCAGCACTGGTTCGTCACCGGCGCGGACTCGGCGCTCGCGCAGCCCGTCCCCACCGCCCGGCTCGTGCGCATCGACCGCGACGACGCCGCCCGCCTGCGCGCCCTCGTCGCCGCCGTCGAGACGGCAGGGCCGCTCGCGCTGTCCGAGGCGGCGGTCGCGCGCTTCGCCGAACTCGCCGGAGTGCGGCGGCCGCTGGCGCGTCTGGTGCTCGCCGGCCTGCCCGCCCGCCCCGGCCGGGACGACCATCGCGCCCT
Source organism: Kitasatospora sp. NPDC057936 (assembly GCF_042887525.1). NCBI lineage: Bacteria > Bacillati > Actinomycetota > Actinomycetes > Kitasatosporales > Streptomycetaceae > Kitasatospora > Kitasatospora sp. NPDC057936. Next base: position 14,716 of record NZ_JBHVPD010000054.1, on the reverse strand, counting down.
CGTCACCAAAGCCCCGTACAAGGCCACCCCGATGACCGCCGACACCTACGGCGAGCTGTGCTGGCGCCTGGGCGACGAGGGCCGCCGGGCCGTCCTGGCCGCGGCCCTGCCCGAGGACCCGGCCGACCTGTGGCGCCCCGGCGGCGTCGAGGCGGCCGCGGAGCGGATGGCCGCCGCGTGGTGCGAGCGCCTCGGCGCCCTGCCCGCCGTCGACGACGAGGCCGCCGACGCGCTGGAGAGCGACCTGGGACTCTCCGAGGTCTGGGCCCGCCGCCTGGCCGGCGGCTACACGGCCGCTGCCGACACGGCGGTGGAGGCGGCCGGCTGGGAGCTCGCGGCCGCCCCGTACGGGAGCGGCGTGGAGGTGCGGGCCGTCCCGCCGGGCGGCCCCGCCCTGCCCTACGGCACCCCGGTGGGCCTCGACCTGCGGCAGGCCGCGAGCGCCCTGGTGTGGGCGTGGACGGACCGCCCGGTCGGCGATCCGGCGGTGGCCGGCGCGTTCCACCTGTACGAGCGCCTGCGTGCCGAACTCGACCGCCCGGAGCTGCTGTTGGCGATGGGCCGGGCCGCGGTCAAGGACACCCCCGAAGGCCTGGCGCGCCGCTTCGGCCCCGAGCGCCTGCCGGTGGCCGAAGGCCGCCGCAAGGACACCGACGCCCCCCTGCCCGTCGCCTACGACTTCGGCCCGCTCGTCGTCGGCGCGCCCAGCGGCCAGGCCTTCCTGCGCCCGGCCGCGCTCAGCGACCCGCAGGCCCGCCGGACCGTACGAGAAATCCCGGAACTGGCAGCCGAGTTGAACGTCCTCATGCCCTACCTGCCCGGCGGCGGCCTGGAGCGCATGATGCACCGGGCCCGCACCACCCCCGTCCCGGCGGGCGCCTACGAAGCCGACCCGCGGCACTCCTGCCCCGACCTCGTCGCCCACGCCGCCCGCCACCTCGACGTCGGCCCCGACGCGGCCGCCCTCTACCTCCAGCTCGCCACGCTGGCCGCCCCCACCGACCGCAATATCCGCCGCTGGAACGCCTGGACGGTCAAACAGCACACCGCCGCCCGCACCGAACTCCTCGCCACCGGCACCGTCACCGAAGCCAAACGCCCCCGCGCCGGCCGCACCCTCTTCCTCCCCGGCGAGTGGACCGACCTCAAGTCCCCCCACCTCCCCCTGGAAACCCCGAAGCTCGCCACCCACACCGTCCGCCCCCTGTGGGGCAACGAAATCCACGCCCCGTTCCCCCGCATCCAACCCCCGCTCCCACTGCACGAGTTGTTCACCACGACGTGGACCGCCATCCACGGCGCCCCCGCCGGCAGCGCCCCGTGAGCGGCCAGGGCCCGGCCGATGCCCTCGGCCGCCTCGGCGACCTCATGGGCGACCCGGGCCGCCCGCCCGTCGAGGTGCGCTGGGAGCGGGCCGTCGAGCGGCTCGGCGTCCAGCTCCCCTCGGACTTCCGCGCGTTCGTGGAGCGCTACGGCCGCGTCCGGTACCACGACGACTGAACGGGTTCGGTGGTGGCCCTTGCGGAGCTGCTGGGCATGCGGGGCGGCGGGCTCACCGCCGAACTCACCGCCGGCGTCGTACCGTTGTGAAGCGGACCGGGGTGCCCGGGGCGGCCTGGGCGGCGGCGGGTAGGGCGGTGGCGGGGACGACGCCGATGACGGGGTAGCCGCCGGTGGTGGGGTGGTCGGCGAGGAAGACCACGGGGCGGCCGTCCGGCGGGACCTGGACGGCGCCCAGGACCATGCCCTCGCTGGGGAGTTCGCCTTCACGGGCGCGCTCCAGCGGCGGGCCGTCCACGCGCAGGCCGATCCGGTTGCTGGTGGGGGAGACGCGGTAGCCGGAACCGGTGAGGACGGCCAGGGAGCGCTCGGTGAACCAGTCGTCGCGCGGGCCGATCAGCACCGGCAGGAGCAGCGGGTCGGGCGCGGCGGGGGAGGCGACCACGTCCGCCCCGGCCGCCGGGCCGCACGGCGTGCCGAGCGCCAGCTCGTCCCCGACGGCCAGGGGCGCGGGGCCCAGCCCCGACAGCAGGTCGGTCGAGCGGCTGCCGAGCACGGGGGTGACGGCCAGTCCGCCCGCGAACGCCACGTAGCTGCGCACGCCGGACGTGGCCGCGCCGACCTCCAGCAGCGCCCCGGCGGGCACCCGCACCGGCGCGGCCCACGCGGCGGGCCGTCCGTCGACGCGGACGGCGCACGGCGCGCCGGTGACGGCCACCGTCACGGCGCGCCGGGCGCGCACCGCGCAGCCGAGCACGGTCGTCTCCAGCGTGGCGGCCGTGGCGGGGTTGCCGACCAGGCGGTTGGCGAGGCGGTGGGCCGGCTGGTCGAGGGCGCCGGAGCGGGGCACGCCCAGGTGTGCGTGGCCGGGGCGGCCGAGGTCCTGGACGGTCGTCAGCAGGCCGGTGCTCACAACGGTTACGGTCATGCTTCCTTGATCACGCGTCCTCGATGACGAAGCGGACCCGGGTGCCCGGGCTGAACAGGGCGGCGCGCTCGCGGGAGGGGTCCCACAGCACGGCGTCGGTGTGCCCGATCAGCTGCCAGCCGCCGGGGGAGGGACGCGGGTAGGCGCCGGTGTACGGTCCGGCGAGGGCGATCGAGCCGGCCGGGACGGCGGGGCGCGGGACGGCCCGGCGCGGTACCCGGTAGCGCTCGGGCAGGCCGGTGAGGTAGCCGAAGCCGGGGGCGAAGCCGCTGAAGGCGACGCGGAACTCGGTCGCGGAGTGGATGCGCGCGACCTCGTCCTCGGCGACGCCCCACAGCGCGGCGACCTCGGCGAGGTCCGCGCCGTCGTAGCGCACCGGGACGGTCACCGTCTCGTCGGACGTCGCCCGCAGCGGCGGCACGTGCCAGCCGGTGAGTTCGGCGGCCAGGGCGTCGGGGTCGGCGACGCCGTCGAGCAGGACGGTCCGTTCGGCGGGCACGACCTCGGCGACGGGCGGGAGCACGGACGCGGCGCGCCGGCGCTGGAGTTCGGCGTGGAAGGCGGCGGTCTCCTCGGCGCCGTCGAGCTCGACCAGCAGCGCGTCCTGGCCGACCCGCAGGACTCGTGTGCTCACGCGAACGCCTCCACTCGGACTCCGGCCGCCCGCAGGGCCGTTCGGACCCGGCGGGCGAGGTCCGCGGCGCCGGGGGTGTCGCCGTGCACGCACAGGGAGCGGGCCCGCAGCCGGACGCGTTCGCCGGTGCGCGCGGTGACCTCGCCGTCGCGGGCGATGGCGACCGAGCGGCGGACGACGGCGTCCGCCTCGTGCACGACGGCGCCGGGTTCGCGGCGCGGGACGAGCGTGCCGTGCGGGGTGTAGGCGCGGTCGGCGAACGCCTCGGCGACCACCGGAAGTTCGGCCCGCCCGGCGGCCTCGTGCAGTCGCGAACCGGGTAGCCCGAGGACGGGAAGGCCCGGCGCGGCCAGGTGCACGCCCCGGACCACCGCCTGCGCCTGCTCCTCGTCGTGCACCGTCCGGTTGTACAGCGCGCCGTGCGGTTTGACGTACGCGACACGCGCCCCGGCCGCCTGCGCGAACACCTGCAACGCCCCGATCTGGTAGGCGACTTCGTCCGCCAGTTCGTCCGGCGGCACGTCCATCGCGCGGCGCCCGAAGCCGGCGAGGTCCCGGTAGGAGACCTGCGCGCCGATCCGCACGCCCCGCTCGGCGGCCAGCGCGCACACCCGCCGCATGGTGGACGGGTCCCCGGCGTGGAAGCCGCAGGCGACGTTGGCGCTGGTGACCACCGACAGCAGCGCCTCGTCGTCGGTGAGGGTCCAGCGCCCGAAGCCCTCGCCGAGGTCGGCGTTGAGGTCGATCACCGTCGAACGCCCGGCGTTGAGGTCGATCACCGTCGAACGCCCGGCGTTGAGGTCGATCACCGTCGAACGCCCGGCGTTGAGGTCGATCACCGTCGGATCGGGCGGCGGCGTCACCTCACGCCCCCCGTCATCGCCCGGATGATCACCGCGCGCGCGTCGTTCAGGTACCGGGTCAGCTCGACCTCGGCGTCGTCGATCTCGCCCGACTCCAGCAGCCCGGTGAGCGTCTGGTTGCGCCGCAGGAACGGCGCGTGCAGCTCGCGCGCCGAGGGGACGGCGGCGAAGGCCAGGCGCAGCTCGGCGACCAGGCGGGCCATGCACTCGTCGATCCGCTCGCTGCCGGCGAGCCCGGCGACGGCCAGGTGGAAGTGCAGGTCGGCGGTGCCGACGGTGACCCAGTCGCCGAGCGCCTCGGCGCCCTCGGCCCGGGCGAGCGCGGCCCGCACCGCGGCCAGGCGCTCGGGCGCGGCGCTGTGCAGGGCGCGCACGCCGGCCGTCTCCAGGGCCAGGCGCAGCGTGTAGATGTCGGCGACGTCGGCCGGGTTGAGGATCCGGACGAACACGCCGCGGTTCAGCTCGTGTACGACCAGCCGCTGGTCGGCCAGCAGCCGGAACGCCTCGCGCAGCGTGTTGCGCGAGACGGCGAGCGCGTCGCCGAGGGCCTCCTCCGACAGTCGGGTGCCGGGGGCGAGCCGGCCCTCGGTGATGTGGTCGCGCAGCACGTCGGCCACCCGCTGGGCGGCGCTGGCGCGTTCGATCCGGCTCCGGTCGGCCGCGAGTGCGTCGAAAACCCCGGTCACGTTCCACCTCCTGAACTCTTGTCGGATTGTTCCACAATCCCCTAGCCTCTCGGCAACCCCCGAACGGTCGCGGCCCACCCAGCCGGGACCTCCTCCGCCCGCGGCGCCCCAGACGGCCACCCACAGGGGCGGAGGCCCCTCTGAAAGGCGGTCAGGAACATGATCGTTCTGATCGGCATCCTCGTCGTGGTGGCCGGGTTCGCCACCCGGCGAAATCCGCTCCTCGTCGTCGGCGCCGCCGGCGTCGTCACCGGACTCCTGGGCGGGATGAGCCCGATGAAGGTCCTGGAGGCCTTCGGCACGGGCTTCGCCTCCAGCCGCTCGGTGACCCTCTTCGCCGTCACCCTGCCCGTGATCGGCCTCCTGGAGCGCCACGGCCTGCAGGAGCAGGCCCGCACCCTGATGAACAAGCTCGCCAGGGTCAGCGCCGGACGCCTGCTCGCCGTCTACCTGGTGGTGCGCCAGCTCGCCGCCGCCCTCGGCCTCACCGGCCTCGGCGGACCCGCCCAGGCCGTGCGCCCGATGATCGCGCCGATGGCCGAGGCCGCCGCCGAGCGCCGCCACGGCACCCTGACCGAACGGGCCCGCGAACGCCTGCGCTCCTTCGCCGCCAGCGCCGACACCGTCGGCCTGTTCTTCGGCGAGGACTGCTTCCTCGCCGTCGGCTCGATCCTCCTGATCACCGGCTTCGTCAACGCGACCTACCACACCGACCTGGAACCGGTGCAGCTCGCCCTGTGGGCCATCCCCACCGCGGTCTGCGCCACCCTCGTCCACGGCGCCCGCCTGCTGCGCCTGGACGCCACCCTCGCCCGGGACGTCCAGGGCGCTCCCGCGGCCGACGAAGCAGCCGCCACCCGCGTCGAGGAGAAGACGAAGTGATCAAGGTCGAGTGGCTGTACTGGCTGGTCGGGGCCGTCTTCCTCGCGATGGCCGCGCAGATGGCGGTGGACCGCACCAACCCCAAGCGCCACGGCAGCGCCGCCTTCTGGGGCCTGCTCGGCGCGAGCTTCGTCTACGGCAGCCGGGTCGCCGACAAGAGCGCGCCCGCGGCCCCGCTGGGCGCCGCCGTCCTGGCGATGATCTGCCTGGCCGGTTTCGGCCTCACCGGCCGCGGCACCTCCACGGTCGCCGCCCCCGAGCAGCGCGCCGCCTCCGCCGCGCGCCTGGGCAGCAAGCTGTTCGTCCCCGCCCTCGCCCTGCCACTGGTCGCACTCGCCTGCGGCACGCTCCTCAAGGGCGTGCACCTGGGCGGGAGTCCACTGCTCCAGACCGGCAGCGAGACGCTCCTCGGCCTCGGCATCGGCTCCCTCGTCGCGCTCGGCATCGCCCTGCTGCTCACCCGCGAGCGCAACCCCGTCGTCGCCCTGCACTCCGGGCGCGGGCTGCTGGAGGCGATGGGCTGGTCGCTGCTGCTGCCCCAGCTCCTGGCCGTGCTGGGCTCGATCTTCCAGGCCGCCGGCGTCGGCGCCCAGGTCGGCAGGATCACCACCCACTTCCTGCCGGACGGCAGCAAGTACGCGGCGGTGGCGCTCTACTGCCTGGGCATGGCCCTGTTCACGATCATCATGGGCAACGCGTTCGCCGCCTTCCCGGTGATGACCGCCGCGATCGGCTGGCCGATCCTCATCACCCAGCTGCACGGCCACCCGGGCGTCGTCCTGGCCGTGGGCATGCTGGCCGGCTTCTGCGGCACGCTCGTGACCCCGATGGCGGCCAACTTCAACCTCGTCCCGGCGGCGCTGCTCGAACTCAAGGACCAGTACGGGCCGATCAAGGCCCAGATCCCCACCGCGGGCGCGCTGCTGGTGTGCAACATCGCCATCATGTCGCTCTTCGCGTTCTGACCTGATCCCTTCTCGGAAAGGCCCGCCCATGACCAGGGTCCTGCTCACCGGCTTCGAACCGTTCGACGGCGCCGACGTCAACCCGTCCTGGGAGGTCGCCCGCCTCGTCACCGAAAACCCGCCCGAGGGGCTGCTGGTCACCGCCGTCCGCCTGAGCTGCGTCTTCGGGCGGGCGGCCGAGGAACTGCGCGCCGCGGTGCGGGAGTGCGCCCCGGACCTGGTGGTCTGCCTGGGCCAGGCGGCGGGCCGCCCGGACGTCACCGTCGAGCGCGTCGCCGTCAACGTCGACGACGCCCGCATCCCCGACAACGCGGGCGCCCGGCCCGTCGACGCGCCCGTCGTCCCCGGCGGCCCCGCCGCCTACTTCGCGACGCTGCCGGTCAAGGCCTGCGTGGCCGCCGTGCGGGCGGCGGGCCTGCCCGCCTCCCTCTCGCACACCGCCGGGACGTTCGTCTGCAACCACGTCTTCTACGCCCTGATGCACCTGCTCGCCACCGAACGCCCCGGCGTGCGCGGCGGGTTCGTCCACATACCCGCCCTGCCCGAGCAGGTCCTCGACCGCGCCCAGCCCTCCCTGCCGGCCGACGCCGTCGCCCACGCGCTGCGCGCCCTGCTCACCGCCGCGGCCACCACCTCCGCCGATCTGCGCGTCCCGGAGGGGGCCACCCACTGAAAGCTCCCGTGTGGTGACGGACCTGACGATCCGTCACCACATCACCCGCGGCCCCGGTCAGACCTGGTAGCGCTCCGGCGCGAGCAGGTGCAGGTGTTCGCCGACCCACTCCGACGTGCGGCGCAGCCCCTCGTCCAGGCCCACCAGCGGCTCCCAGCCCGCCAGTTCGCGCGCCTTGCGGTTGTCGGACAGCAGCCGCTCGACCTCGCTGCCGCCCGGGCGCAGCCGGCTCGGGTCGACGACGATCTCGGCGTCCCGGCCGGAGGCGACGATCAGCGCCTTGGCCAGGTCGCCGATCGACACCTCGCTGCCGGTGCCGAGGTTGACGACCTCGCCCAGCGCGCGGTCGGCGCGGGCGACGGCCAGGAAGCCCTCGGCGGTGTCGGTCGCGTAGGTGAAGTCGCGGGTCGGGGTGGTCGAGCCGAGCCTGATCTCCCGCGCGCCGGAGTGGAGCTGGGCCAGCACGGTGGGGATCACCGCACGCGCCGACTGGCGCGGGCCGTAGGTGTTGAACGGGCGCACCACCGCGACCGGCAGCTCGAAGGCGTGCCAGTAGGACAGCGCCATCATGTCCGCGCCGATCTTCGAGGCCGAGTACGGGGACTGCGGCTGCAGCGGGTGCCGCTCGTCGATCGGCGCGGTGATCGCCGTCCCGTACACCTCGCTGGTGGAGGTGTGCACCAGGCGGGCGCCGTGGCGCAGGCAGGCCGCGGCGACGTTCTGCGTGCCGACCACGTTGGTCTGCACGTACGCCTCGGGGGCCTGGTAGCTGTACGGGATGCCGATCAGCGCCGCGAGGTGGAAGACCGTGTCGCAGCCGGCGACCGCGTCCAGGACCCGGTTGGCGTCCCGCACGTCGCCCGCGACCATCTCCACCGCGCCGTCGGGGCCGGCCAGGTAGCGGGCGAGGTAGCCGCGCTCGGCGTACGGCTTGTAGTGCACCAGGGCCCGCACCCGGGCGCCGCGCTCGACCAGCAGGTCGACCAGGGTGCTGCCGATGAAGCCCTCGGCGCCGGTGACCAGGACGGTCCGCCCGCTCCAGTCCTGCTGCACGGTGTCGTTGAGGTTGGTCATGACTGTCCTCCAGAAGTCGGTTCGGGTGTTTCAGAGCCCGTACGGGGCAGAGGCGGGCGCCGGCGCCCGCCCGATGACGCGCAGCACCTTCGCCGCGAGCAGGTCCGCGGCGACCGCGTGATCGCCCGGATCGGCCGCCGCCGCCATCGCCGCGAGCCGCCGCGGATCCGCGAGCAACGGATCCACCAGCTCCGCCAGACGCTCGCCGGTGCACTCCCCGTCCGCCAGCAGCAGACCGGCGCCCGCGTCCGAGAGCACCCGCGCGTTGTGCGTCTGGTGGTCGTGCGGCGCGTGCGGATAGGGCACCAGGACGGCCGGCATCCGCACGCTCGACAACTCGGCGACCGTCGCCGCGCCGGCCCGGCACACCATGAGGTCGGCCGCCGCGTACGCCAGGTCCATCCGGTCCAGGTAGGCGACCGCGTGCGCCACCGGGTTGCCCGCCAGCGCCGCCCGCACCTCGGGGAGCGCGGCCGGACCGGTCTTGACCAGCAGCCGCCGGTCGGTGCGGTGACGCCAGCGCCCGGCCAGCTCGACGGCCGCCGCGGTCAGCCGCGCCGCCCCCAGACTGCCGCCGTTGAGCACCAGCAGCCCCGCGCCCTCCGGCACGCCGAAGTGCCGCCGCGCCTCGGCCCGCAGCGCCGCCCGCTCCAGCCGGGCCACCGCCCCCACCAGCGGCATCCCGACCGTCTGCACCTCCCGCCCGGCCGGCAGGTGCTCCCGCGTGCGGTCGAAGGCGAGCGCCACGTGCGGGGTGAGCCGGGCGGCGAACCGGTTGGCCCGCCCGGGCACCGCGTTCGACTCGTGCACCACGCTCGGCAGCCCCGCCATCCGCGCGCCCACGATCACCGGCGCACTCGGATACCCGCCCATCCCCATCGCCACCTGCGCACCCTGCTCCCGCAGGATCTCCCGGCACCGCCGGCCCGAGCGCAGCAGCGCCGCCGGCAACAGGTAGCGGCGCGGGCCCAGCGAGGCGTCGAACGGGATCATGTCGACCGTGTGCAACCGGTGGCCCGCCTGCGGGATCAGCGTCGTCTCCAGACCGCGCTCGGTGCCCACGAAGGAGATCACCGCCCGCGGATCGGCCCGCCGCAGCGCCTCCGCCAGCGCCAGCCCCGGATAGATGTGCCCACCCGTGCCGCCCGCCCCGATCACCACCGACAGCGGCGGGAGCTCCTCGGCGGTCTCGTGTTCTGTCGTCGTCCACATGCCGACGAGCCTGCTCAGGCCGTCTAAGAGACTTCTCAGAGAGCATTTGAGAGGCTGACCCACATGATCAACGGGCAAGCCAACGGGCAAAGAGTGCTGGTCGTGGACGACGACCCCGAGGTGCGCGCCGCCGTCGAGGACGGCCTCGCCATCGAGGGCTACCAGGTGCGCGGCGCCGCCGACGGCCTCGCCGCCCTCACCGAGGTCGCCTCCTGGCAACCCGACGCCATGGTCCTCGACCTCCTCATGCCCGTCCTCGACGGCCTCGCCGTCTGCCGCCGCCTGCGCGCCCTCGGCGACCGCATCCCCATCCTCGTGCTCACCGCCCGCGACTCCGTCAGCGAACGCGTCGACGGCCTCGACGCCGGCGCCGACGACTACCTCGTCAAACCCTTCGCCCTCGACGAACTCGCCGCCCGCCTGCGCGCCCTGCTGCGCCGCAGCGCCACCGCCCCCGACGAGGAACCCGGCCTGCGCTTCGCCGACCTGGAGGTCGACCCGCACACCCGCACCGGCACCCGGGCCGGCCGCCCGGTGGAGTTCTCCCGCACCGAATTCGCCCTCCTCGACGTCCTGCTGCGCCACCCCGGCCAGGTCCTCCCACGCGAGGTGATCATGGAACGGGTGTGGGGAGCCGACTTCGGCCCCGACTCCAACTCCCTCGCCGTGTACGTCGGTTACCTGCGCCGCAAACTGGAGGCCGGCGGCGAACCACGCCTGGTGCACACCGTGCACGGCGTCGGCTACCGCCTCGGCACCCCCGACACCCCGGACCGGGCGACATGAGGGCGGCACACGCCCGCTGGCGACGCCGGCGCCCACTGCGCACCCGGCTCGCACTCGCCTGCACCGCCGCCGTCGCCGTCGTCGCCCTCGGCATCAGCGCCGCCGCGTTCAGCGTCGTCCGCTACGAACTCAACCACCAGCTCGACCAGCACCTCACCCAACAGGCCACCCTCGTCCAGCAGCAGCACCGCGACCAAGGCCCCCAGGTCGTCTACGGCGAATGCAACTACCTCGCCGCCCCCGCCTGCGCCCAGATCGTCCCCGCCGACCCCACCAAGACGGCGAACGAGCCCTACCTGCTGCCCGTCACCCCGGCCACCCGCCAGGTCGCCGCCCGCCAACGCCCCGGCTACTTCACCGACATCACCATCGGCGGCCACCCCGCCCGCATGCTCACCACTCCGATGACCGCGGCACCACCCGGCACCCGCCAAGCCGTCCAGGTCGCCCTGCGCTCCGACAGCGTCGAGGAAGGCGTCCGGCAGGCCGGCGCCCTGATGGCCGCCGTCGCCGCGGGCGGCGTCCTGCTCGCCGCCCTCCTCGGCCTCACCGTCGCCCGCACCTCCCTCGCCCCCGTCACCCGCCTCACCCGCACCGCCGAACGCATCGCCGCCACCCGCGACGCCGGCCTGCGCATCGACCTGCCACCCGGACGCCGCGAGGACGAACTGACCAGACTCGCCGACAGCTTCAACACCATGCTCGGCGAACTCGAACAGTCCGTCGCCGCCCAGCGCCGCCTCGTCGCCGACGCCTCCCACGAACTGCGCACCCCGCTCACCGCGCTGCGCACCAACGCCGAACTCCTCTCCCGTGCCGACCGCCTGACGGACAGCCAGCGAGAGCGGGCGGCAGCCGCGCTGCGCCGCCAGCTGCGCGAGGTGACCGGCATGGTCAACGACCTCATCGAACTCGCCCGCGACGAGGAACCCCAGCCGCTGCTCGAACAGGTCGCCCTCGCCCCGCTCGTCGAACACTGCGTCGACACCGCCCGCGGCCACTGGCCGGCCGTCGCCTTCACCCTGGACACCCTGGACACCCTGGACGCCCGGGATGCCCTCGACGCCTCCGCGGCCGAACGCACCGTCGCGGGCGTCCCGGCCCGCCTCGCCCGGCTGCTCTCCAACCTGCTCGACAACGCGGCCAAGTTCAGCCCGCCCGGCGGCACCGTCGAAGTCCGCCTCACCCGGCTGGAGCTCACCGTCCGCGACCACGGCCCCGGCATCGCCCCCGAGGACCTCCCGTACGTCTTCGACCGCTTCTACCGCGCCTCCGCCGCCCGCGCCCTCCCCGGCTCCGGCCTGGGCCTGGCCATGGCCCGCCAGATCGCCCAGGCCCACGGCGCCACCCTCACCGCCGAAGCCGCCGAGGGCGGCGGCGCCCTGTTCCGCCTGCGCCTGCCGGCCTGAGCGGGGCGGCGATGCCGGCCGCCCCTGCGGCGCGGGTGGCTCCGGCCCGCACTCGGCCGCGCCACGGCGGCTGGGGGTGCACCTCCGGCCGCCGGCCCGCACCGACGCCCCGGCGCAGGGGAGCGGGCCGGTACGGCGGCTCGGGACCGTCGTGCGGTGAGAAGGGTTACGTCCCCACGGGCTCGCCGGTCGGGCCCGGCCCGGCGCCGCACCGGATTCTGCTCGCCGCGGCCCCTCTGCGGGCAGGCCGGGCGCCGGGGCACCCGGCAGCGGCACGGGTCCGTCGACCGGCCCCGGCCCGGGCTACGGCACCTTGCCCGGCTGCTGGTGCCCCAGCGGGGCCGTCTGCGGCCCGGCCTGCGGTCTCCCGCGTGTCCTCGCCGTGGCACATCGGCCGGGCAGGGTGCTCGGGCGGTCACGATGGCGCGTGCCCCGGCGCTTCCCCGTCGTGGCGCGTCAGCCGGTCGGTCGGGCAGGGCGCTCGGGTCGGCTCCGGCCCGTGTCGGCGCCGCAGTGTCTCGCCGGCTGCGGGTGCCCCGGTGGGACGATTCGCGGCCCGGGCCCGACCCGAGGAGCCCCGGCGCTTCCCCTCCATGGTCAGCCCGCGGTCTGCGACGGCCGGTCCGGGATCCACAGCGGCGCCGGGCCGTGGTGGGGCGTGTGACGTGCTCCGCAGTCGTGCGCTCGTGGCTTGGCCGGTACCTCGGCGTCCTCGCCGCAGCCACCTGCCGAGCCCCCTCAGCCGGTCGGCCCCCGGCGGACCCGGCGGCCTGCCCGGGTGCCCCGCAGGGGTGTGTGCGGGCCCCTCGCCCGCCCTCTCAGCCCGCGGTCTGCGACGGCCGGCCCGGGACCCACAGGGGTGCCGGGCCGTCGTGGGGCACGGTGCGGTCGGCGAGGTCCTCCAGCCACCGGCCGGCGCGGGCCGGGTCGCCGTCGCCCAGTTCGACCAGGGCGGTGGCGGCGATCCGGGCGCAGGACAGCAGCAGGGCCAGGGTGTCCTGGCGGCGGTGCCGCTCGCGGACGTAGGCCTCGCAGCGTTCGGTGATGTGCCGGCCGTGGGCGTCGCGGTCCTCCGGGTCCTCGGCGGTGATCGCCTGGACGCCGTGCCACACCAGGACGAGCGCGGCGGGCTCGCTGGGGTGGGCGGTGTCCGCCCAGTGCGCCCGTTCGCGGGCCTCGGCCGACCACAGGCCCAGCCACTCCAGCGCCGCGGGCCCGTCGTCCCGCCGGGCCCGCAGGACCAGCTCCGCGGCCCGGCGGGCGAGCGACTCCAGCACCGCCCCGGCCGGTACCCGCAGCCCGGGCGCCGGCGACTCGCCGTAGGCCAGCCACGTGTCCGCGAACGACGCCGCCCGCACGTGCCACAGCCATGCGGCGGCCCCGGTGGACCCTTCGGCGGCCCCGTCCGGCCCGCCCGCCCACTCGTCCGCCGCCAGCCGGACCAGACCCAGACCCGCGACCCGCGCCGCGTCCCCGTCCAGCCCGAGCAGCCATCCACTCCTCACCACGCACCGCCCCCTCAGCGCCCACCACCAGGCCCGTCGCCCGGCAACGGGGCACATCCCACCACACCTGGACGGGGACGAACCAGGTACCCCCTGTCACAACGTGATTACGGCATCATGTACAGGTCACCCGACCGGGCCCGCTCCCGGGCGGCCGGCCAGGGCCCCGGCGGCGCCCCCGGGGCGACACGGCCATCGCCCGTCGGCCGGCGGGCACGAGCACCTCCCGGCCCTCCGAGACGTGCGTGACGGGGATGTCCACGGTGATCTGGGCGGCCGTCGGCAACGATGGCCCGGCGTTGCCGCACGGGGCTATTGACGTCGCGACACCCGTCGGCCGGACGGCCGCGGTCAGTCGGTGTCGGTGGCGGCCAGGACCGCGAACTCCTGGCCGCCCGGGCGCAGGGCGGCCAGGGCGAGGTCCCAGGCGACGTTGTGGAACCAGGGGGCGGAGGCGGTGCCGATGCGGAACCAGCTGGTCTGCCGCACCCGGTCGGCGGTCTCGGCGATCGGCGCGTTGGCGGGGCCGGCGGTCAGGGCGGCCAGGGAGCGCCAGGCGGCGAGCCTGCCGTAGGCGCCGTAGCAGCCGTGGCCGTAGGCCGGTGCGCGCAGCGCGGCGGTGAGCAGGGTGCGCAGCGCGAGGTCGGGGCTCGACGGGTGGAGCCTGGCCGGGGCCTCGTCCGCGGGCCAGGGGGTGAGCGGCAGGAGGGCGAGGAGCGCCGGGACGTCCTCGGGCGTGACCGGGTCCGGGAGCCAGAACTCCTGGGCGGCGATCTTCCCGTTGGACTGGGCGAGCCAGTGGGCGACGGCCGCGCCCATGGCCTCCACGGTCGCGGGCACGCCGGTCTCGGTGGGATCGGCGTCGGCCGTCCGCTGCCGCATCGCCGGCGTGGTCTCCAGCGCGTCGCCCGGCTCCGGCCACACGGGGGGCACCGTCCAGGTCCAGTCGTCCGCGGCGTCCGCGGGGCGCCGCAGCCCGTGTTCCTCGGGGAGCAGGTCCAGTGGCAGCACGGCGAGGGGGTGGCCCTCGGCCACGAGGGTGTCGGCGAAGGCGCGCAGCGCGGGGTAGCCGTTGACCGCGTCGGAGACGAGCACCGTCTCGTGGAGCAGGCAGGCCGCGAACTCGCGGGCCTGGGCGGCCTCGGGCACCTGGTCGAACACCACGTCGGCGATGTCCTCGATGCGGTGCCCGTGGGCCACGACCGCGGCCAGGTAGCGCGGGGAGACGCTCTGGTGCGGCGAGTCCAGCACGCGCACCAGGGCGCGCAGGCTGTCCGCTCCGGGGCGGGCGGCCAGGGCGTTCAGTGTCCAGTAGAGGACCGCGGCGCAGTGGCCCTTGCGGTCCTCTCCCGCGGCGGTGCGGGCGGCGAGTTCCGCGGCGAGGTCGCCGGCCCAGCCGAACTCGCCGGTGGCGACCCGCGATTCGACCTCGGCGCGCAGTACGGAGACGTCCGAGTCCTCGGCCTCGCACAGGCCGTCCACTGTGCGGGTGATGTCGTTGCCCATGGCGTGATTATGTCCCGTCGCCGGGCCGGATCCTGTGTGGCCCCACCACCGGGGGCAAACGCGAGGGCGCGCAGCCGGTGCGTGATCCGCACC